>JBIKME010000121.1:0-4197 GCA_044359415.1 Rickettsiales bacterium
ATTTAGAATCTGTGTCTTGATTCTTATCAAACTTCCCTTAAATGCCACTTCCTCATTATCAATAATAGCACAAAAATGACAGATTTTCAACAGAATAAGTTATTTTCGCATAGAATATGCTACAGCTTTGCAAAAGGGGCTTGTGAACAACATGGGAAGTCAGTTAATCCAACTATCAGAAATCAACCGGATCTCCGTAATGATATGGCTGAATCACATTGTTACTTTCGAGCTTGCCATATACCGCATCAGGTAATTTTGTCGCCAAAGAAGGCAGTAATGCTAAAAGACACATAACTAGAATCTGCATAATCACAAAAGGTATAATTCCTTTATAAATATCGATGCTTAATACCGATTTAGGAGCTACACCCCTTAAGTAAAACAGAGCAAAGCCAAAAGGAGGAGTTAGAAAAGACGTCTGCAAATTAACAGCGATCATTATCGCTAACCACACCGGATCCGCTCCCATATGCAATAAAATAGGCGTTACTATGGGTACTACCACAAATATTATTTCTATAAAATCCAGAATGAATCCCAAAAGAAATATAACAACCATGGTCAGAAGCATTGCTGTAAATATACCTCCGGGTAAATCCGCTAATGAATTGTGAATAATTTCATCACCACCATAACCTCTAAATACCAAACTAAAGATAGTAGCGCCTATTAATATGGTAAATACCATAGCAGAAACACAAGTTGTTGATCTAATTACATCCTGCATATTTTTTAAATTAAACTTTTTGTGCAATATAGCTAAAAATATTGACCCTACCGCACCGATCGCTGCTGATTCTGTAGGGGTTGCAATACCGGTTAATATTGAACCTAACACAATTGCAATGAGCAATAACGGAGGTATCAGAGACATTAAGATACTTCTTAAATCATAATTTTTACTAAAATTTGCTGGCGGAACTTTATTGGGATTAATCTTACTATATATAATCAGCCATAGCATATAACATACTACTAAAATGAGGCCTGGTACAATAGCGCCCAAAAATAAGTCAGATATAGTGACGGGATCGGGAGAAAAATTACCAAGCTCCATTTGTACGGTCTGATGTGCACTTGAGATCTGATCGCCTAATAAAACCAACACTATTGAGGGCGGTATAATTTGCCCCAAAGTTCCCGCTGCGCATATTGTCCCGGATGCGATTCTGGGGCAATATCCTGCTTTTAGCATTGTAGGCAAAGAGATCAGCCCCATTGTTACAACTGTTGCGCCGACTATACCGGTAGAAGCAGCAAGTAACGCTCCCACAAATATTACCGATATTCCAAGACCGGATTGCATTTTTCCAAAAGCACAAGACATACCCTCTAACAATTCTTCTGCTATCCTGGTTCTTTCCAGCATAACACCCATAAAAACAAAAAGAGGAACTGCAAACAATAAGTCGTTAGTCATTATCCCATATATTCTATTAGGCAGAGCTGATAAATAAGATATATCAAACATCCCAAACATTGAGCCTATTGCAGCAAATATCAAAGACACCCCCGCCAATACAAAAGCGACGGGATAGCCAGATAACAGGCCGGCAAGCATAACTAATATCATTAATGACAAAAGCAAAGTCATTTTGGACCTCTTAATATTACAATTGATTTGCAGATTGTAGAAATACCCTGCAATAAAAGACTAATTGCAAATATCCATATACATGTTTTTAATAAAAACACTCCTAAGACACCGTTATATTCAGAAGATGCCTCTTTAATTTTCCAAGCATTTATTATAAAATCCGCTGAGAAGAAAATTATCGCCATACAAAATGGAAATAAAAATAAAAATGTACCCGCCACATCAATAATCGCTTTATTTCTTATAGTTAATTTATCATATATAATATCTACCCTGACATGCTTATCCTCGAGCAATGTATAACCTGAAGCTAATAAAAAAATTATAGAATGGGATATGCCTACTAGCTCTTGCTGCCATATGAGATTGGTATCAAAGATATATCTGCTTATAACATTAAAAAACATCATCAATACCATAAACAAGGCAAGCCAAGCTACAGAACGCCCGATACGGCCGGTAACAATGTCTATATAATTTGCTATTTTATTAACCATAATCTAAATCTTCATCGGAGTTGCGTATGCGCCCATAAGTCTTATGGAGCCATTACTTAATTTATCTGTTACTTTCTTTATAGCGATATCGCCTATGGATAAGAATGTATCTATTTCTACTAAGTGCCGGTTATGATTGCTGGCAATTATATTTATCGATAGTCCGCTTAACGCAAATGCACTTTTAATTTTATCTGTAGAGTCATCACACTTAACAACAACAATAGAAACATCATCATCTGTAGCCTCTGGCATAACATGCGCTATTGCCAGAGTTGGGCTTAGTACATCATCTGCTGTTTGCACAAAAGGAATGCGGGCAAAAATATACACATCGTTTTTTTCTGACTCCGGGCGACTCCACCATGGATTATTAGAATCGTCAAAAAGCGGCAACAGGCCGATTGAGGTAATTTTATTAACAACATTGTTAATCACTTTGTCCGAGTTATCTTCTTTTGTAGTTTTAACAAAGCTACCGTAATATTCCCTGGCATGCCAATAACAAGTCTCATTTCCGGGTTTTGTATATGCGCTAATCGACAATCCCTGCTCCAGGCAAAGAGATGTTGATATGATCATCCTCCATATAGTAGCTATTGCCGCCGGCGGAAATTTACCATCAATTTTTTGAGTCAAATTACGCAGCATGGCAGCCTCTCTTCCAGCGCGAATAAAACTATGGGTAGAACTTGTCTGACTTTTATATTTTCCTACCTTTTGAACAATTTGTATCCGCTCTTTTAATAAATCGATTATCTGATCATCGATTTGATCAATTTCTTTACGAAATTTGCTTAAGTCTTCTTTTTGTGCTGACATGTTTATAAATTCCTGTATTTTAGGATTTTTATAATAAAATATATGTTATGTCAAAGAAAGTTAAAGAACAATTTGGCCCTTATTTTGATGAGTATGAAATCGGTGATATAATTAATCTGGCTACAGATAAACCTCTGCTACTGGATTGCGGAAAAGAAATATCCAATTTTCCAATCGCTTATCAAACATGCGGTAAGCTAAATAAAGACAAGTCTAACGCCATATTAATATGTCACGGCCTGACAGGAGATCAATATATTGCTTCCGAACATCCGGTTACTGGTAAGCCTGGATGGTGGCAAGATATTGTTGGTCCTGGCAATATTCTGGATACAGATAAATATTTTATTATATGTTCCAATGTATTAGGCGGATGCATGGGTTCTTATGGCCCTAAAAGCATCAACCCTGAAACAGGTCAGGCATTTGGCCTGGATTTTCCGGTAATTACCATTAGCGATATGGTTAGGGCGCAAAAATTATTAGTTGAGCATTTTGGAATTAAACAGTTAGTTAGCGTAATTGGCGGGTCAATGGGCGGCATGCTATCATTAGAATGGGCGGTAAGCTTCCCAGAGATGGTATATTCATCAGTTATAATAGCGGCAGCGTCTAGGCATACCGCGCAAAATATAGCTTTTCATGAAATTGGCAGACAAACTATTATGGCTGATCCGAATTGGAATAATGGTAAATATCTAAAAAACAAAACCTATCCTGCAAACGGACTTTCAGTTGCCAGAATGACAGCACATGTAACATATTTATCGGAATCAGGACTACAGCGTAAATTTGACAGAGAACTGCAAGATAGAGATGCTGTATCTTACGGCTTTGACGCTGATTTCCAAATTGAAAGCTACCTACGATACCAGGGCAAAGCGTTTGTAAACAGGTTTGATCCTAATTCATATCTTTATATAACCAGAGCAATGGATTATTTTGACTTAGTCGAAGCTCATGGGGGGGTTTTATCCAAAGCATTTACAAATATTAAAACAAAATTCTGTGTAATATCATTTTCCAGTGATTGGTTATTTCCGACATCTGAAGCAAAGCATATAGTTCACGCCCTAAGCGCTTCTGCTGCAAAAGTTAGCTTTATTGAAATTGAAACTGACAAGGGTCATGACGCATTTTTATTAGACGAGCCGGAATTTTTTGCGACACTAGGCGGCTTTCTAAAGGGCGTGCAAGAGGAACGAGGCTTATAATGCAAAAACAAACACTACGCCAAACACTACGTAGAGACCTTCAGAACATAGCCGATTTAGTTGA
>JBIKME010000123.1:0-4194 GCA_044359415.1 Rickettsiales bacterium
GAAGAAGAAAACGCCAGCAGCAGAGTGGGATCTATCCTATGTAAAAGTAAAATATCTTGCGAGCTATGTTGATCCTGCTACTTCTATTGAGTATATATTTGCATCCAGCCCGGAAAAGAAAAAAATACTAGTTTTGAATACATCAGGTTTAATTATAAAGACATTCGATTTGTCTTTTACCCCAGCAGGTCTGACGCTTGATAACAACGGAAATCTTTATGTGGCTAATTCTCAAGGGTCTAACCATAAGATATACAAACTTAATTCTTTGGATGGATCTGTTATATCATCTTCCGGTTCAACACAAGGTGGTGCTTTAGGCAAATTTAATCAGATATTAAATCTTGCAACAGACAATGCAGGTGAGATTTGGGCGGCAGACTCCTATAATCATAGAATACAAAAATATGATGGATCTGAAGTTGTTCCGGCAGTTTCTTTTACTCGCATTGGCCAAGCTAAAAAAATAATTAAAGACCTTGTCAGTAATAGCGCTCTAACAGCCGGAGCCAATTTTGGTCTTATTCAGTGGAATTCAAATGCTAGCGTTTTTGTAACACTTTCGAGCACTGGTGCCGCCGAAATATATAATAAAATCGATGATGTTTTGCTTGACGGCTCCACTAAGTTACAAAAGGGGTTAGGTGCAGCAAAAACTAGCCTGCAGTCTTTAGGAATTATAGGATCTGATGTAAGTTGTGCTAATACTTTGTTGATAGTAATTAGTGATGGTGAGTGGGATGATAATCCCGATAGTTTGGCCGCAGAATTGGCTGGACTTGGAGTGCAAACATTTGCTGTAGGTTTTGCGGTTGAATCAAGTAGTTCGGCTAGCGCAAAATATATATCATTGTCACAAAGTGCCGGAACATATCCGACTTCACCTATATTTACCGATAGTGCGCAAACGGTATATGAATCGATTTCTGATTATATCTTGCAAAATCTTTCTTCTACGTTAACATTTAGTGCTCCTACTATTATGCCGGAAGTAAGTGGTGATGACTATATTGTACAAGCTACGTTTAAATATAAAACCAACCACCAGTGGAAAGGACATCTAAATAAATATGATCTAAATGCCGATGGCAATATTGGTTCAATTCAATGGGATGCTGGCGAAAAATTGGCCGCTAAAAAAGCTAAAAATAGAAAAATATGGACGGTCGGAGATAATTTGGCGTTGGATGAGGATTATAATAATTTTACTACCGACAATCTTAATGCTCTTGAGCCTTTGTTACTAGAAAATAATACCGCCAGTTATTTGGGAGAAGAAGAAAGTAATGAAGATAACCTTAAAAATCTTATAGATTTTGTAAGAGGAGTTGATGTTTATGGCGAATTTTCTGGTGGTGTGGATGACGAAGGTGATAAAATAATAGAAGGAGAAAGATGGAAACTAGCAGATATTTATCACTCACGCGCTGTTGTAGTAGGGGTGCCTGACGCTTTTTCTTCTAAAGATTCCGCAGCTAACACAGAGTCTTATTACCGCTATTCTTATGGCTATGATTCATTTAAGACGGATAATGTAGCAACTCGCGATACGGTTGTTTATGTTGGGTCTAACAGTGGAATGCTGCATGCTTTTGACGCAGAAACTGGTGAAGAAAAATGGGCTTTTGTAATGCCAGGACTAATACCTAATTTAAAAGATATGATCTCTACCGTGTCCGGAGAGAGTGTTTCTATATTCGGAGTGGATGGTTCTCCCGTTGCTAAGGATATATTTGTCAATGGAGCTTGGAAAACAATATTAATAGTAGGTTCTGCCCAGGGCGGCAAAACTTATTCTATTTTAGATATTACCGATCCTGAAAATCCAGGGCATATATTTTCTTTCGCTCACAATTCAATTACCGAAATGGTTATTATATGGGATGAAAATGGTCAAAGAACCGAATATTCAACTGACCCTGAAATTTCCTCTATACCAGATGCTTATGATTTCTCTAAGCTGGGAGAGGCGTGGTCTAATCCTTTGATATTAAGACTTCCTGTTGGAGCTGAAGGCGCTATGCGGTGGGTGGCCTTGTTTGGTGGAGGGTTTAATGCCGGCATCAGTACTGAGTATGGAGCTCAATTATATATTCTTGATCTTGAAGATGGTGGAAAGATAATAAAGAACTTAAATATCTCTGATGATGATTCTTCTGATGGAGTTGAAAATTCAGTACCTGCAAGACTTATGGCTGTTACTCCTGATTCAAGTACTCAGTTCCAAGGTGATGATGATCCTTCAGGCGCTGTAATATATTTTAGTGATTTGGAAGGGAAATTGTGGAAAATTAATTTAACTACTCAAGGTCAGCTATACCAGTTTGCACAACTGTTTGACGCAGAAACAACCGCCTCTAACGCAAGACTGTCATTTCATGAAATAACAGCAACCTTGGATGATGATGGTAATTTATGGCAATATTATGGAACAGGTGATGTTTTGTCACTTGGTGATGTAAGCAGCTCTATCGCAAATAGAGGATACGGATATAGACATATTACACCTATGACCGATTTTTCTAAGTCAGTTATGGATACCGTATCAAGTCCTTTTATGGCAAATGTTGGGCTTAATGAATGTCCTCAGCCTCCTACAGGGTGGTTTATCGATCTTGACCCGAATGAAAAAATTACCGCCAAAGCTTCAATAGCCAACGGGTATGTATATTTTTCTCGTTATACATCTAACGCTGATGATATATGTACGGCTGGAACAGCTAAGGTAACGGAGCATGATTATGTTTGTGGCAATGTGATAACTGAATTTGATCTGGGAAATGGTGTTCCTACGGAAACTCTGGTATATAATAATAAAATATATCTTGGTATTAGTACTGACCAGGTTTCAGCTAACTTGCCTGAGGGGTGGACAAAAGTAGGTAATCTTTTAACTGCTACGGTTACCAATCCTTCTTTTGGTTCTGTTAATGTTGAGTCGTGGTGGGAAGAAAGATAAGTTATCTTTCTTCTTGCTAATCTTGAGTAAAAAATATAATTATTCATAGTTATTTGTACCTTTAATAAATGGTTGGATGTTTACAGATAAAGTTAATAATTTTATTAACTTTATTCATTTTGCAATTACTTAAAACCCCCCTTTTTATGGAGATGTTATGATGGTTGCATTAATTGGTAGATAAACAATTTAAGGTTGTTAACCTTTTATTAATTTGTTTGTTTTATTATTAGAATATTAATTAAGTATGATTGATAAGAAGGGAGTTTAGCTACAATGTAAAAGTATGTTACATATGTAGCTAAAAATAATATATGGGATTAGACTTAAATTTAGAAGAAATAAAATCAAAAATCAGTGGGTTGATAGGTAAGTATAGTCCTTATACTAAGGATGTGTTTGCAAATGCAAAACTTCAATCTTTAAATACAAAATCTAAAAATATCCTAGGAAATATATCCAGCAATATACCAAGCAATCTTTTAGGCAGAATTTTGGGTAAGTCTTTATACAATAAAGAGTCTGTTTTGGGTGTGGATATAACACCTCATTATATCAGAGTAGGTCAGCTTTCTAATAGTTATGGTCAATGGCAGTTAAGTAACCTGGCTTCGGCTTGTATGGAAAATCAGTATAGAAATACTGATCTTATAATGAATCCGGATAGTTATGTAGAGAGTTTAAAAGAATTACTTGCTAAGAATAAAATAAAAGAAAAGAAGGTAGCTTTTACTGTTCCTACATCAAGTTCAATTATTAAAATTCTAAATTTTACCGACATGCCGGATGAGGAATTTCATCAGGCGGCTAAGCTTGGCTCTATATGGGAAAGTGCGGTAATGCTAGAAGGTGATGTATCAGATTATTCAATATACTACAAAATATTGCGTCATAATCCTTCTCAAACACATCCTTTAGAAGAATTGCCTTCACAGGAGTTTATGGCTCCAGAAGCTTTTTCCGATACCAAAATATATGCCAGTGATGCTGTTGTAGCTGAAACTTCCTCTTACGATAACACAGAGAATTTTTCAGAGGTTTTGGCAGAGCAATCTGCAGAAGAAGTTCCACAAGAAGAGATGCAGGTTTCTGAAACCGGATATGCGGAAGAGGTTTTAGGTGAGTCTGTAGCTGAAGTTGTAGCTGAAACTTCCTCTTACGATAACACAGAGAATTTTTCAGAGGTTTTGGCAGAGCAATCTGCAGAAGAAGTTCCACAAGAAGAGATGCAGGTT
>JBIKME010000124.1:0-4192 GCA_044359415.1 Rickettsiales bacterium
AAGCTTCCTGTATAATAGCTTCGCAATTTACACAAGCAGATCTTGGTCTTACTGTTCTTATAACCTTAAAATGTCCCGGGACGTAATCGAGAACTTCAGTGATATAATCACTTGATTTTTTAGCGATAGCTATATCTTAAATACTTTGTTGCAGCGCATCTATTTTTTTATTCCTCCAGGATTGTTATTTATATCTAAGGCTCTTTTTTATATATTTTTATGGCGTTATATCGAATTTATTGCCAAATAAAAACCATGCATTTTTTATTTTTTATGAGGTAGCCCTCATTTTAACTTCTGATATCTTTACTTTACTGCATCTTTGTTCTACAATGGTAATTATATAATGATTCTTAAATTTAATTAATTCGATAGTAAAGGGGGTGTTATGCAGATTACGGTGTCTGGTAAGCATTTAGAGGTTGGTTATGCTTTGCAGCAGTATGTTGAAACTGGGCTGCATGCCGTTGTTAAAAAATATTTTGAGCATGCAATCAGTGCGGATGTGGTTTTCACTAAGATTAGGTATTTGTTTAGAACGGATATAATTGTTAATGAGGGAACCGGAACAAATGTAATTATAAAAGCAGGAGCTGATGACGAGGATGTATATACTTCGTTTGATCTGGCGAGTTTAAAAATTGAAAAACAACTAAGGAGATATAAGGGTAGGCTAAGAGATCATCATAAGTCTAAAGCTGACAAAGCTGAAACTAGTGCTATGTCTGCTATTCAGTATACACTATCTAACGAGATAGATAATAAGATTGAGTTAACATCTGATTCTGCTCCTCTAATAATTGCTGAAACCCCTACGGAGATTGAAAGATTGACGGTTAGTGATGCTGTTATGCGTATGGATTTAGGTCAGTTGCCAGCTGTTTTGTTTATTAATAAGAAAAATGGAGCGATCAATGTAATTTATCGCCGTGAAGATGGTAATATTACCTGGATTGACTCAAGCTCTGCTAATAAAAAGAAAGATTAGCGTTGTGTTTATTAAGTAAGTAAAAGAAAAAAAGTAAAAGGCGGAATAAAATTCCGCCTTTTATATGTTTAACTTTTTATATTTTTTCAGCTTTTAAAGTTTTAGCTTTTTCAGTTTCATTTTTTGCGTCCATAGATGCAAAAGCTTCTTCCCAAGTTCCTATTGTAGCGGCCTTTGTATATTCGGTTACCCTATTTTCAAAAAAGTTTGCATGCTCAACTCCGTTGAGTATCTCGTCGATCCACGGAAGAGGATTAGTTTCTATATTATGTATAGGCCTTAATCCTAGTTGCAACAATCTTCTATCACCAATAAAACGAATATATTTTTTAACATCATCGGCTGTAAGGCCTTCAATATCTCCCATTTCAAAGGCTAAATCAATAAATGCATCTTCATGAGATATAATTGTAGAGCAGGCAATATAAAGTTCTCTGCGTAATTCCTCGTTCCATATCTCAGGATTTTCATCTATAAATGTTTTAAAGAGCCTGATTATTGAGTTGCAATGCAAGCTCTCATCTCTAACTGACCAGGTAACTACTTGTCCCATACCTTTCATTTTATTGAAACGAGGGAAGTTTAACAATATTGCAAAAGAGGCAAATAATTGCAAGCCCTCGGTAAATGCTCCGAAGACGGCAAGTGTTTTTGCGATGTTAGCTTTATCACTTACATTAAATGAATGCATATAGTCATACTTATCCTTCATCTCTTTATATGATAAAAATGCCATATATTCGGCTTCAGGCATACCGATTGTATCTAGAAGATGAGAGTAAGCTGCGATATGAATGGTTTCCATGTTAGAAAAAGCTGATAACATCATCTGCACTTCAGTAGGCTGAAATACTTGCGCATAGTGTTTCATATAGCAGTTGTTAACTTCAATATCTGCTTGCGTGAAAAAGCGAAATATCTGCGTCAATAAATGACGCTCGTTTTCAGTTATGTTATAACGCCAATCCTTTACATCATCTCCCATTGGTATTTCTTCTGGTAACCAATGTATTTTTTGTTGTGTATGCCAAGCCTCATAGGCCCAAGGGTATTGAAAAGGCTTATATATAGGCTTAGAATTTAATAGTGACATTATCTATCCATTTATTAATTGTTATTAATTGTCTACTGACAAGCCAGACATTCATCGTATTTATTCTTTTTATATGATAACTCTTCTTGCTCTTTGTTTTCTTTCATGCCGGCCATTTCAGGAACTGCATGGGAAATTTTTTCCGCTCTTTGTATAGAAGTTGAGCGACAATAATATAGGCTTTTAACACCTTTTTCCCAGGCTAGAAAATGTACATCATGCAGCTCTTTTTTTGTAACATTTCCAGGTAAAAATACGTTAATAGACTGCGCCTGACATATATAAGGAGTTCGATCTGCTGCGTGTTCAATAAGCCATCTTTGATCAACTTCTACCGAGGTTTTATATATATCTTTCTCCTCTTGAGACAGGAAATCCAGTTGCTGTACCGATCCTTCGTGGGTTGCAATAGATGACCATGTATCATCATTATCTTTCCCTTTTTCAGCCAGTAGTTTCTTAAGATTTTTGTTTCTGACCACAAAAGAACCTGTTAAGGTTTTTTGAGTAAAGCTATTTGCAGCATAAGGTTCAACGCCAGGGGAGGAGTTACCACAGATTATAGATATCGAGGCTGTAGGAGCAATCGATAATTTATGCGTAAATCTTTCCATTAGTCCCGTTTCTTCTGCATCAAGGCATGGACCTCTCTCTTCAGCCAGTCTTTCTGATGATTTATCTACTTCCTGCCTTATATGCTGAAATATTTTTTTATTCCAGACTTTTGCCATTACAGATTCCATGGGAATAGATTTTGCCTGTAAAAAAGAATGAAAACCCATCGCTCCAAGACCGACGCTACGTTCTCTGGCTGCTGAATAGGCCGCTCTTTTCATCGATTCTGGTGCGGTATCGATGAAGTCTTGCAAAACGTTATCCAACATCCTCATTATATCATCTAGGAATTGAGGGTGGTCGTGCCAGTCATCGTATTTTTCTAAATTAACAGATGATAGACAGCAGACAGCAGTACGTGATTTGTTGTGCTGATCATATCCTGTAGCTAATGTTATCTCACTACATAAGTTCGATGTTTTTACCTGTAAGCCTAGTCTTTTATAAGATTCAGGCAGGTTATTGTTTACGTTGTCAATAAATAGTAAATACGGCTCGCCTGTCTCAAGGCGCGCCGTTAATATTTTAACCCATAAGTCGCGAGCATTCATTATAGATATTACGGAAAAATCTTTAGGACTGCGTAATTCCCATATGTCATTTTTAGCTACCGCCTGCATGAATGAGTCCGGAATAACAATGCCATGATGGATGTTTAAAGCTTTTCTATTAGGATCTCCTCCGGTCGGTCTTCTAAGGTCAATAAATTCTTCTATTTCAGGGTGCCATACAGGTAAGTATACAGCTGAGCTGCCGCGGCGAAGAGATCCTTGGGAAATTGCTAAAGTAAGTGAATCCTGCACCCTTATAAAAGGCACCACACCTGAGGTTTTGCCGTTACCACGCACTGTTTCTCCTATTGCGCGAAGATTTCCCCAATAACTTCCTATTCCACCACCTCTGGCTGCAAGCCAGACATTTTCATTCCATAGATCAACTATGCCGTTTAGGCTGTCCTCAGTTTCGTTTAGGAAACAGGATATAGGAAGACCGCGTTTAGTTCCGCCGTTACTTAATATAGGAGTGGCCGGCATAAACCAGAGATTACTCATGTAATCATATAATCTTTGCCCATGCTCTTGATTGTCGGCATAATAAGATGCTACCCTGGCAAATAGAGTCTGAAAATTTTCTCCTGGTAGCAGATAGCGATCAATTAAAACTGCTTGCCCGAATTTAGTTAGATTGTCATCTCTTGCGTTGTCTGTAACAATGCTATCAATATTAATACTCATTTTCTTTATCCTTTTCTTACCTTGGTAAGTATAAAATCAGAACCTCTAATACAAACATATGCGGTAGTAAAATTAGCCCGAAGTAATATGTCACTTTGACATTCTTACTTTTGCGCGATTTTAACAAACTAATACTCTTTGTCTATTAAAAAATGTATATGTTGTATAAAAAAAACATAGATCATACTATATATAGTATTGGCTGAGGTGAGAAATTATTTAGCCAAATTAAGCTATTTTCACAAGACACCCGTAAATCTA
>JBIKME010000125.1:0-4149 GCA_044359415.1 Rickettsiales bacterium
TCTTATTTATAAATTCATCGCTAACTATAGTTATTTTAAAATGTGTCTCGCCAATATCGGAATATCCTTGGTGTCCTTTATGTTTGTCAGATTCATCTACTACTATTAGTTTAACAATGTTGATTTGTTCATTTAATTTTTTTGTTATTTTTTCTTTTATTAACATCTTTCTTACTCCTTGCCGTCCTTTATGTAACGAAATACAGCTTGATGAGTTATTTGTACATATCATTTTAGCTATAAATGTATCGTAAATGTTCAATAAACTTTACTGTTTTAAAAGATTTGTCTTGATAAACCTCTGGTTTATTGGTATCTACAAGTGCAACGGTACAAATTAGAATGTATGTTGCATATTTATAACTATAAGCAAGATATGCTATAAGCCAAGTTTATTATAAAGGGGATTTTATATATGGCTAGAAAAAATGAGTTTGCAGAAAAGATAGATAAACAAATCGGCGCTAGAATACATGAGCTTAGGATATCAATGGGATTATCCCGTCAGCAATTATCAGAGAAGATAGGAGTTACTCACCAGCAATTGCAAAAATATGAAAAAGGAACCAATCGTATTTCAGCCGGAAGATTAGTATCAATTTCTTCCGCGTTAAAGAAGACACCTTCCTTTTTCTTTGAAAATATAGGTGGTGAAGATGATGTTTTACCCAATCAGCATCAAAGAATGTGTATTGAGGTTTCGCGTAATTTTTTAAGAATAGAAAATCCGGTGCATCAAAATGCTATTAACTTATTAGTTAGAGCGTTGGCCGAAAATCAATCCATTGAATAAATATAATTGAATAAATATCTATTATTGTCTTGAAATATACTGAAAAATCTCTATCTTTATTGCGATTCCTAGAAAAATGGATTTAATTTAAAGAATCGGAGAAAACGATGACATATCCTTTATTGCCGAAAGCAACTGCGGTTTGGTTGGTTGATAACACTTCACTTAGTTTTGATCAAATAGCGGAATTTTGTGGTATGCATCCTTTGGAAGTTCGTGGGATTGCAGACGGAGAAGTGGCGGTTGGTATTGTTGGAAAAGATCCAATAGTATCTCATCAACTTACTCGAGAAGAAATAGAGCGCTGTGAAAAAGATCCTAAGGCGCAAGTGAAACTTCAAGCTGAAACAGAAAAATACATTAGAACTGAAAAGAAAAAGAAGAAAAGTCGCTATACGCCAGTAGCAAGAAGACAGGATAAGCCTGATGCTGTTGCCTGGATTTTGAAGCATTGTCCTGCGGCAAAAGATTCACAAATTACTAAATTAATAGGAACAACTAAAAAAACCATTGAAGCTATTCGTGATAAATCTCACTGGAATTATTCCAATATAACATCAAGGGATCCTGTTTTGTTAGGATTGTGCTCACAAAGAGATTTGGATTTTATTATCCGTGTAGCAAATGAATCTATTGAGCAGAAAAAAGATAAAGCATAGAGTAAAGCCTACAGTAAAGACTGAAGTTTTTAATGTAAGTTTAAAAAAGATCATAAGATACAGTTAAGGCATTTATCAAAGGCATTGCTTTTACTGTATTTTATTATAGAGATTCTTTTAATTCGATTAATTCCAGCCAGCGTAGTTCTGCCTTTTCTAATTCTTCTTCTGCCGTTATTAATCTTGATGATATTTTCTGAAATTGATCATTATCCCTTGTATAAAGATCCGGATCTGCCATGGTGTGGTGCAACATCTCTATTTCTTGCTCCAGCTTACTAATTATTACTGGTAAGTTGTCTAGCTCGTATTGCAGTTTGTACGAAAGTTTCTTTGCCGCTATGTTATTAGATGTGTTAGTAGATGGAGTGCCGGTAATATCAAAAGAGCTGAGTTTCTTTTCTTTTACCTGATTTTTTGTAGGATTTTGTTTTGTAGGATTGTGATTGTGAGATATAGCTTCAATATAGTCACTATAGCCACCTATGTAACTGTCTACCTTACCACCTCCTTCAAAAGCCAGTGTTTTAGTAACGGTTTGGTCTAAAAAATCCCGATCATGGCTAACTACAAATAATGTTCCGCTGTAATGTGCTAAAATTTCTTCTAACATCTCGAGTGTTTCCATATCAAGATCGTTTGTTGGCTCATCCAAAATTAATAAATTGCCAGGATTGGCAAGGGTTTTGGCAAGCATTAATCTGTTTTTCTGGCCTCCTGATAAGGTACTTACTAAATCTGTGGCTTGTTTAGGATCAAATAGAAAGTCTTTTAAATATCCGCAGACATGTTTCTTTTTTCCACCTACTACCACATGATCACCTCCATCCGGACATAATGTTTGCCACAGGCTGTGTTTTTCATTTAATGTGCTACGATTTTGATCAAAATACGCAATCTCGATATTGCGAGCAATTTTTATAGTTCCTGAATCAGGCTTTAACTGACCAAGCAGCATTTTGAGAAAGCTTGTTTTGCCAGAACCGTTTTTACCTAATATACCTATTTTATCTCCTTTCATTATACGAAAGTTAAATTTATTTAAAATGATCGTGCTTTTATTATTTTGTACGAAAGTTTTACTTACATTGTAAAATTCAGTTATCATTTTTGAGACTTCGGCCGCCTCCAGTGGCGCTAAAGAAATTTTATTCATCGTCTTGTTAAATAAGCTTTTATCGGCTTTTAACTTATCTCTTTCTTTTTTCATTTCTTCTAAACGACGCACGTTGCGTTTTCGGCGAGCCTTAACACCAGCTGTTGCCCACTCAACTTCTAACTGTACGATCTTTTCTCTTTTTTTAAGCTCCCGCTCTTCTTGGTCAAGTAGCATTTGCGACCATTGATCAAAATGCCCAAATCCTTTAGGACAAACTCTAACTCTACTCCTGTCAAGCCAGAAAATCTTGTTTGAAATATTAGCTAAAAATGTTTTATCATGGCTTACACATAACAATGTCCCACGATAATTTTTAAGATATTCTTCAAGCCACTGGATTGCCGTTAAGTCAAGATGGTTTGTAGGTTCATCTAATAGCAGAATATCAGGTTCGTTAACCAATACTCTGGCTAGTGATGCTCTGCGTATTTGGCCGCCTGATAAAGTATTCGCAGTTGACTCCGGATCTAATTCAAATGGTTCCAGTACCATTTGAACCATATATTTATAATCATCATTTTGCTTATTTTTATCTAGCCCGGAAAATATATAGTCAAATATCTTTTCATCATCTTTTGGAGAGACGGCTTGTTGCAAATAGCCGATTGTAATATTTTTTTCTTCCCATCTAGTACCAGAATCAAGATCTCTTTCGCCAGTAATTAAATGCATTAGGGTGGTTTTCCCGGCGCCGTTTTTGCCAACCAGAGATATTCTGTCACCCTGGTGAATATTAAACGATAACTGTTCAAAAAGTGGCTTTGTTCCAAATGATATACATGCGTCGTGAACACTAAGCATAAGTGGTGCGGACATAATAATACTTTAAATATTGCAATATAAAGCGCAATATATAGATCTTTTGCGTATTGATGTCCAGATAAGTAAAAATTGATATAAATTATTTATAAAAATAAAAAAAGCTTATTGACCTCGGTGATTTAATATAGTAGAAGCACGATCTTATTATTTTAATGTGGGGCCTTAGCTCAGTTGGTAGAGCGCCTGCTTTGCACGCAGGAGGTCAGGAGTTCGACCCTCCTAGGCTCCACCAAACTTGAATTTCTATCTGATAAATCCCTTAAAACCAAGAATGAAAACGAGAGAGCTGCGGCTCGATAACCTTCATCTTTGCTAGATGCCAGTGCTCTGGAAAAAGTAGCTTTTAGCACTAATCTTTTACCCGCTAAACCATCTAAAGCCCAGCGCGCATAGGGGTTTACGATAAAATCTAATGCGGTTCGATTAACTGTTTCCAAGCTATCATCAACAATTGCCAAATCACTGATTTTTTCGTAGTGAGGATTCTTTGCGACTACATAGCGTCTATATGAATATTTGCTACTACATACCACTCGTGGTGTATGCTTTATTTACCAGCTCCACCGCCACCACCGCCGTGTCTTCCTTGGCTTTGTGACTCACCTACAGAACCATTATGCTCAACCGATGATGCGCCCACTACAGACGATGGTACTGTTTGTGCAGCTGCTTTTGTTGCATCAGCTTGTGCCAGCAGGACTGCTGCCTCTGCACCA
>JBIKME010000126.1:0-4117 GCA_044359415.1 Rickettsiales bacterium
AGATTCCTAAACAACTGATTATAATTGCAAAAAATAATTACTTATGTTACGGGTCACTAAAAATAACTCATCTTACGAATATGTTTGGTAATAATATAATCAGAAAACCCTTAAAAGGTGACGGCACAAAATTACAAATCCAAGAAATTTTTAAAACATTTCAAGGAGAAGGTCCTTTTACAGGGCATCCAGCTATATTTATAAGGCTTGGAGGCTGCAATTTAGCTTGTGACTTTTGCGATACTGAATTTGAGTCATTTCAAGAGTTAACTTTAGAAAAGGTCATTCTTACAACCAATAAATTATCAGGCAAACAATCTGATTTATTTACACATAAGTTAGTTGTTATAACAGGCGGAGAACCTTTTCGTCAGCCTATTGAAAAGCTTTGCGACGAATTGATTAGCCAAGGATATAACATACAAATAGAAACCAATGGGACTTTGTTTCGTAATGTTAATAAACTTGTGAGCATTGTATGCTCACCTAAAAATACTAACGGCTACACTCCTATAAGAGACGATTTATTGCAAAGAATAAATGCTTTTAAATTTATCATATCTGCAAATAATAGCTTGTATAATCAAGTAGGAGACGTTGGCCAAACAAAATACAACACCCCTATTTATGTTCAGCCCATGGATGAATCCGATGAAAATAAAAATCTACAAAATCTTCAAGCTACTATAAAAATAGCTTCTATAAATGGATATAATATATCCCTGCAAACACATAAAATTATCGGCGTACGATAAAATATTACTCATAGATGAGAATCTTATCTTAAACTTGTAAATTATTAACAACAGCATCTAAATATTGAACCGTAGTAATCGGATGATCATTTTTGGCGATCATTGCCAGATCTTTAGTCATTAATCCTGATTCCACCGTTTTAATACAGGCACGCTCTAATTTTTGAGAAAATAATCTCAAATCCTCATTATTATCTTTATTAGCAAGAGCCAATAATCCTCTGCTCCAAGCAAATATGGATGCAATCGGATTGGTATATGTATCTTTACCTTGTTGATGCAATCTATAATGCCTGGTTACAGTACCATGCGCAGCTTCTGTTAATATATTACCACCCGGTGCAAATAAAGTTGATGTCATAAGACCTAATGATCCGAACCCTTGAGCAACCATATCAGACATCACATCACCGTCATAATTTTTACATGCCCAAATAAATTTACCAGATGATTTAATAGCAAAGGCTACCATATCATCTATCAAACGATGCTCATAACTAATCCCTATCGCAGCAAATTTATCCTTATATTCAGTTTCGTAAAGATCAGCAAAAATATCCCTGAATTTTCCATCATAAGACTTTAAAATAGTATTCTTAGTAGAAAAATATAAATTCCACTCTTTAGATAACGCATACTCAAAACTCGATCTTGCAAAATCAGTGATTGATTTATCGGTATTAAACATACCGAGGGCTACACCACCTGAATCAAAATTACATATCTCATATTCTTGAATATCAGAGCCGTCATCAGGCGTAAATTTAATTGATAATTTTCCTTTACCACGGGCGATAAAATTCTGTGATTTATAAATATCACCAAATGCGTGCCTGCCTATAATTATCGGAAAATTCCAGCCTGATACCAATCGAGGTACATTAGAACAAATAATGGGTTCGCGAAATAAAGTACCTCCTAAGATATTTCTCATCGTACCGTTAGGGGAAGCCCACATTTTCTTTAGCTTAAACTCCTCAAGCCTTTTTTCATCAGGTGTTATTGTAGCGCATTTTATACCAACACCATGTTTTTTGACTGCATTGGCTGCGTCTATTGTAATCTGATCATCTGTTTCATCACGGCGCGTAATGCCTAAATCATAATAATCAATGTTAATATCAACATATGGCAAAATTAACCTTTCTTTAATCATAGCCCAGATTACTCTGGCCATCTCATCACCATCTGCTTCAACTATAGTAGATCTTGTTGTTATTTTTGCCATATATACTCCGATAAATCATACTGCGATAAATAATTTTTATCAGATTACATTTTTATATAACTGACTTCCTTCCTCTACAAACTTATCCGCCATTTGCTTCATACCTTCTGCCTTTTCACGTTCTAATTTAGCAAAATCACGAACATCCTGTGATATCTTCATAGAACAGAATTTAGGTCCGCACATTGAACAAAAATGGGCAACTTTAGCACCTGCCGCAGGTAAAGTTTCATCATGATATTCTCTTGCTCTATAAGGATCCAAGGCTAAATTAAATTGATCTTCCCACCTAAAATCAAAGCGAGCGCGCGATAATGCGTCATCCCGCATCTGTGCGCCCGGATGCCCCTTGGCAAGATCAGCGGCATGTGCTGCAATTTTATAGGTAATAACACCTTCCCTTACATCATCACGATTAGGTAAACCTAAATGCTCTTTTGGAGTTACATAACAAAGCATAGCCGTTCCATACCAACCGATCATCGCCGCTCCAATTGCAGATGTAATATGGTCATAACCCGGAGCTATATCCTGAGTAAGAGGTCCTAGAGTATAAAAAGGCGCTTCATGGCATTCTTTTAGCTGTTTATCCATATTTTCTTTAATTTTATGCATCGGCACGTGACCCGGGCCTTCTATCATTACCTGCACATCATGCTCCCAAGCCTTTTTTGTAAGCTCACCTAATGTCTCTAATTCTGCAAATTGCGCTTCGTCATTAGCATCGGCAATCGATCCCGGACGCAGACCGTCACCTAACGAAAATGAAATGTCATATATTTTCATAATTTCACATATATCTTCAAAATGCGTGTATAAAAAACTCTCTTTATGATGCGCCATACACCATTTTGCCATTATTGATCCGCCACGCGATACGATACCCGTAACTCTTTTTTCAGTCATTGGTATGTATGGCAGCCTAACGCCCGCGTGAATAGTAAAATAATCCACACCTTGCTCAGCCTGCTCAATCAAAGTATCCTTAAATATTTCCCAGGTTAAATCTTCCGCTACACCATTTACCTTTTCTAAAGCCTGATATATAGGTACTGTTCCTACAGGAACAGGACAATTTCTAATTATCCACTCACGGGTGTTATGAATATTATCACCTGTAGATAAATCCATCAAAGTATCCCCGCCCCATCTACAAGACCATACCATTTTTTCCACCTCTTCTTCAATTGAAGATGTAACAGCTGAATTACCTATATTAGTATTAATCTTAACTAAAAAATTTCTTCCTATAATCATAGGCTCCGCTTCGGGATGATTTATATTATTTGGAATAATTGCCCTGCCTTCCGCAACTTCTTTTCTTACAAACTCCGGAGTAATAAAATCAGTAATATTAGCTCCCATGGAATCACCACCTTGAGAATTTTTAGGCGCAGCTTGCTTTCTTCCTAAATTCTCACGAATAGCTATATATTCCATCTCCGGTGTAATAATACCTTTTTTTGCGTAGTGCATCTGGGTTACATTTGCGCCTTTCTTAGCTCTTAACGGTCTTAGATTAGGATAGCTAAATTCTTCCAGTTTATTTGCTTTTTTACCGTTATCACCTGGTTTTACTTGTCTTCCGTCATATCGTTCAGTATCACCTCTTGATTCAATCCATTTTATTTTTAACTTATCAAGCCCCTTTCTTATATCAACTTTTATATTTTGATCAGTATAAGAACCCGATGTATCATAAACTACTATGTCATCCTCACCGGCATTATCGCTTAAATTAATTTTACGCAAGGACACCTTTACATCTTTAAATAAGTCACCCTGGACGTATATTTTCTCCGATGACGGAAATGGTTCGGTTGATATTTTTATTTTATTTGCTGAAGACATCAATATTCCTTGTATTTTTTTGATAATATTTGAGAAAAATATCATACATATTCTCACAAGTAAATTGAATGTTTTATACGAACAACAGGTAAAAGCCGGTAAATAAATAACTATTTAACACCACCTTAATTACGCTTAAAATTTAAGCCAGCTTTTAGCACTGATAAAATCCTCAAATCTCCCGTTTCGTAAAGAACATATCTCTAATACCAAAAAATGATAAGACTCATAATAGTGACAAAATAAAAGATTCCGGTTAGATTTTAGGTTAACTAAACAAAAA
>JBIKME010000187.1:0-3092 GCA_044359415.1 Rickettsiales bacterium
AAACTTTAATTAAAAATGATAAAGCTATCTAGAATAATCGCGTGCCTTTGGCAATTATTTTCTAAGATAAAAAACTAAATAACCCATGTCTGACTATATAACGATATATAACTGTATAGTAAGAGATGTGGATTTAGCTAAGATATATTTTTTTATTGCCTGGTTCTAAAATTGTCTTTGTTATACTCTCCGGTTTTAAATTCAGACGATTGGCTTGCAATATCCCCAGGCAGAACAAAGATAATATAAGTCTCAAGTGTAAACAGAAAAAATAAAAATAAATCCAGAATATCGCCGCCAATGAATTATTTGCCAATATTTAGATGCTTGTGCCCTTTTTGAGCTGTATAAAGTTCTTGCATATAATGATTATATGCTTTATAAGTGTCACCCTATTTTTAAAATCGCACACGAAAAATTTCTTTTGGGTGTTCGCTGTCTGCAAAGTTGCAGAAAGTGAATTTTTTCGTGGAGGCATAACCAGAAAGGATGTTACTATGACTGCAATACCTAAATTTACTATGAGAGAGCTTCTTGAAGCAGGTGTCCATTATGGGCACAGAACAATGCGCTGGAATCCAAAAATGGCGCCTTACTTGTTTGGCAGTCGTAATGGAACCCATATTATAGATTTACAACAAACCGTTCCTTTGCTGCATCAGGCTTTATTGAAGGTTAATGAGGTTGTTAAGAAAAACGGCCGTGTGTTATTTGTTGGTACAAAAAGACAGGCATCAGAGACTATTGCTGAAGAAGCAAAACGTTGTGGACAATATTATGTTAACCACCGCTGGTTGGGAGGAATGCTTACTAACTGGAAAACAATTTCAGTATCTATAAAAACTTTAAGATCTATAGAGGCAAAACTTGAAGGAAATCTTAACGGATTGAAGAAAAAAGAAATCCTAAGTCTACAACGTCGTGCTGAAAAAATTAGATTGTCATTAGGCGGAATTATGGATATGGGTGGAAAACCTGATCTGTTATTTATTATCGATGTTAATAAAGAGTCATTAGCACTCCAAGAAGCTAAAATATTAGGTGTGCCGGTTATAGCGGTTTTAGATAGTAATGCTAATCCTGATGGTGTGGATTATCCTATACCTGGTAATGATGATGCAATTCGTTCAATTAAACTATATTGTAGTTTAGTTGCGGACTCTGCTTTAGCTGGCATTCAAGAAAGCTTAGGTGCTGCAGGTGTCGATATTGGAGCGAATGCGGATTTAAAAGTTGTAGATTTGCCTTTAGCAAAAAATGATAAGTCTGGTAAAAAAGGAAAAGCTAAAGTTAAGGACAATCCTGCTGTAGAGATAAATTTCTCTGAAGACAAAGTTGAGTCTGACATAGATGGTGTAGAGAAAAAAAACTCTGTAAAAAAAACTCCGCAAAAAACAACGGTGGCTAAGGAAGTAAAAAAACAGGCTGCCGCTGAATAGTAACGAGACATCTTTTTTAAGATTTGTTTATTAAAATATAAATTAATGAGGTAAAAAATGGCTATTTCTGCAGCTGATGTTAAAGAGCTACGTGAAAAAACGCAAGCTGGTATGATGGATTGCAAGAAAGCATTAACAGAATGTGATGGAGATATGGATGCCGCTGTTGACTGGCTTCGTATGAAAGGTTTGTCTACCGCTGCTAAAAAGTCAGGAAGAGTTGCATCTGAAGGCTTGGTTGCAGTAAAAGTTAATCAGTCAGGCACTGAAGCTGTAATAGTCGAGTTAAATGCAGAAACCGACTTTGCTTCCAAAAGTTCTGATTTTCAAGATCTAGTAATAAATACTGCTGAAATAGCTCTTCAAACTACAACTGATATTGAAGCTTTAAAAGCAACAAAGTGCCCTAAAACAGGTAAAACAGTTCAAGAAATTATTCAAGAGAAAGTGGGTGTAATTGGTGAAAATATGCAATTACGTCGTGCTGCAAAACTAACTGGTGATGTGGTGGTTACATACTTGCATAATGCAGTATCTGAAGGTCTTGGTAAAATTGGTGTATTAGTGTCTTTCGAAACTGATGGTGATAAAAATAAAGTTGCCGCTTTCGGTAAACAAATTGCAATGCACGTTGCTGCAGCTAAGCCTGAGGCTTTAAATGCAGAGGATTTGGATGAGTCTGTTGTTGAAAGAGAGCGTAATGTTCTAACGGAGCAAGCAAAAGAGTCAGGTAAGCCTATAGAAGTAATTGAAAAAATGATTGAAGGTCGTATACGTAAATTCTACGCAGAAGTTACCTTGTTAGAACAGGCTTTTGTTATAGACGGTAAGACTCCGGTTAAACAAGTAGTTAAAGAAAAAGAGAAAGAACTTGGTTGTTCAATTAAAATCACTGGATATGCCCGTTTTGCACTAGGTGAGGGAATCGAGAAAAAAGAAGAAGATTTCGCTGCTGAAGTTGCTAAAGCTGCCAATGGTTAAATCCATACATAGCTTAATAAAGATTTTATCTCCTCTCTTACATTAATTGTTTTTACATTTGTTAAAAAAAGAGAGGAGAAAGCTAGCTGGAAGAATGTTGTGGTATACTAATAGCTTAATCTGTAGCTGTTATTTGCAATAATTTAATCGGAAGATAAATTTCTTTCCATTTTTTGCCAATAAGGTAACTATTTTAAAATATCTAAGATTGCTCTTGCTGCGTTATCACTAGGTCGTGACTTGTCAGAAGATAACTTTTTTAGAGCTATTTGGCTTTCTTTAATCTGTCTAATTTTAATCTTGTGGCTATTTATAATATTCTTTAATGCCTTTGACATTAGTTCTGGCTTACAATCGCCTTGAATAAACTCAGGTATAACTTCTTTGTTGAGAATTAAATTAATCAAATTGACATATTTTACTTTCACAATAAGCTTTATGATAAAATAGGTAAGATAATTTACTTTATAACCTATAATCATAGGGCATTTTGCCATTGCTAATTCAATAGTTACTGTTCCTGATTTAGCAATGGCGGCATTGGCAGATATAAATGATTGTAACTTTTCCTCTTCATTATCAATAATGATATATGTTATAGGAACGTCTATTAAGTAACTTTCTATATATTCTTTTAAGTCTTTTGTCGCTGGAATGACAATAGTTACTTTT
>JBIKME010000013.1:0-11610 GCA_044359415.1 Rickettsiales bacterium
TGTCTTATAGTTTCTATAAATATAGGTAGTAATCTTTTTACTTCCCCTTTTCGACTGCCTGGCAAGATTGTAATTAATATATCATCTTGATCTATATTATATTTTTTTCTAAAACACAGTCCGTCATTAGGTATATTTATTTCGGTGATAGGATGCCCTATATATGTACACGGCAATCCTACATTATCAAAAAATTTTGCTTCAAAAGGTAATATTGTCAACAGATGATCAAATATCTTTGCAAACTCTAACGCTCTTTGAGGTTTATATGCCCATACGGTAGGTGCTACATAATGTATGAATTTGGTATTATTTAATTTATTAGTATTATATTTTGTTCGTACAAAAATCTTTGTTAGTATTTTTTCTAATATCCCTTCCTGCCCACGTAGTTTTTTTACTACACGACAACAAAAACCTGGTGAATCAATAGTTATTACAATATCCGGTTGATGTTTTTGTATGTCATCTGCTGTTATGGATATCAGATTTAGAAACTTAGGAATATAAGGTACTATCTCGAGAAAACCCATTACAGAAAGTTCAGACATTTTAAAAAGGCTCTTAAGGCCTGTAGAAATGATATTTTGACCGCCAATACCATAGAATTGTATTTTCTCTGATGTTTTATTTTGTAGTGACTGTATAAGTTTTGCACCGTAGATGTCTCCCGAGGCCTCACCTGCAATAATATATATTTTCATATTTTATATACCTATTACAAAAATTCCTAACTTATCAGCAGTCTTTGCAACTAGTTCTTGATCAATGATTATTGAAGACTCTGCTTCAATGGCAATGCCAGATAGACCGTTATCATGAGCATACTCAATAGTTTTAGTTCCTATGGTTGGTAAGTCTATGCGGTCATCTTGATTAGGCTTCTTCATTTTTACTAATATTCCACCTTTACCACCTCTTTGTAGCTTACCACATCTTTTTATTAATTCATCTGTACCCTCTATAGCCTCAACACCAATTATAATGCCATCTTGTATAATAACACTTTGTCCGATATCTAAATTACCTATATCTTTAGCTATTTTACTTCCGGCTAGGATATCTTTTATTTCTGTATTGTTTGGCTTGATTTTTCCAATAATCCCCTTTGGCATCAGTATATCAGGTAGTATTTTGTCTACCCCAATTATATTAAACCCTTCAGTTTCAAAGAATTTTATTATTAGTGATAATAATGAGTTATCACCTATAAATTTTGCTGTTGTAATTTTTGTTGCAAGCCTAACTCCTGCGGTGTCAAGACGAAGAGTTTTTATCTTAGGGCGCTGCAATCCTCCTGCAAATACAATATCGGTTATATTTTCTTTGCGTAAAGTAGAGAGACATTTTCCAATTAGTCCGATGTTAATTATAGCATGAGGGACCTTATCTATAGATGGAGGGGGAGGGGTATCACCAATTAATATAACAAATATATCCTTTTTGGATTTTAAGAAATATAAAATAATTTTCTCAGGTAAGTTTCCATTTCCTGCAATTAGAGCAATTCTAGATTTATCATTATTAATCTGCTTGTTCATTTTTTATAGGGTCATTTTTAGGCTTGCAAATTGCTCTGGAGGTATTGGTTCGAATAAACTTCACTATTTCTTCTACATATATATTGTCTTGGAACATCCTTAATGCATCATCCATTCTTTCTTGTAGAGTTCCTTCCGGAGCAAATAATACCCTATATGCGCTTCTTAAATTGGAAATATCGTCTCTTTCAAAATTACCCCTTTTTAATCCAACTAGATTAAGTCCGCATAATGTAGCACGTTCCCCTGAAGCTTGGCCATATGGTATTACATCATTTTCTATCCCTGACATCCCGCCAACCATAGCATGGTGTCCTATTCTAACAAACTGGTGAACTGCAGATAAGCCGCCAATTATAGCCTTGTCACCAACTTTAACATGACCTGCAAGGGTGGCATTATTAGCTAATATGACATTATCTCCAACCACGCAATCATGAGCCACATGTGATCCAACCATAAATAAACAATTATTACCTATTTTGGTAATCATAGCATCACCATGAGTACCTGGATTCATAGTAACATGCTCGCGAATAATGTTATTCTTACCTATAACCAGCTTAGAGGCTTCCCCGTTATATTTTAGATCCTGTGGAACATGACCAATGGATGCAAAAGGAAATATTGTTGTACCTGCGCCAATCTCAGTATAGCCATCAATTGATACGTGAGAATGAATGGTAATATTATCCTCTAATATTACGTTAGGACCTATTACCGAGTAAGCGCCAATCTTTACATTATTACCAATCTTGGCGCCATTTTCAATTATTGCTGTATTATGTATATTCATTCGGCATCTACTATCATTGCTGTTACTGTAGCTTCAGCTACTTTTTGTCCATTTACCTTGGCTACTCCTGAGAATTTCCATACGGCATTACGGTTTTGTAGTTTCTCAATTTCTAAAAACATAGTGTCTCCCGGTGTCACCGGTTTTCTAAATTTAGCTTGCTCTATTGACATAAAATATACTAACTTACCTTTTGCTTTCTCACCTAATGTTCTTACCGTAAATACGGCAGATGCTTGTGCAATAGCTTCTACAATTAAAACTCCGGGCATTATAGGCTTGCTTGGAAAATGACCCATAAAATGTGGTTCGTTAAAAGTAACATTCTTAATAGCAACAATGCTTTTATCCGGTTTAAAATCTACTATTCTATCCACAAGTAATATAGGATAACGATGAGGTATCATTTTAATTATTTCATCTATTTCTATTAAGGCTTTATTATCTTCACTCATCACTGTTACCTTTGTTACTTATAAGCTTTTTTAATGTAATAGACTGCCTATGCCAATCTCTTATAGATACTGCAGGATAGCCACCTACAACCTCTTTAGAATCAAAGTCATTGATTATACCGGATTTGGCTGCGGCATGTACCATATTACCTATATTTAAATGACCTGCTATTCCAACTTGCCCACCTAATACAACATAGTCTCCTAATTTGCTACTTCCCGATATACCAGTTTGTGCGGCGATTACGCAACCCTTACCTATCTCTACGTTATGCGCAATTTGTACAAGATTGTCAATCTTTGTACCATTGCCAATGACGGTATCAGGGCCTGAACCGCGATCAATAGTTGTATTTGCACCAATTTCTACGTAATCTTCTATAATAACTCTGCCAACCTGAGGGATTTTTATATGGACCCCGTTTTCTGAAGCAAAACCAAACCCATCCTGTCCTAAACGAGCTCCGGGATGGATAATAACATTACATCCTATTCTGGAGTGAGTTATCGTGCAGGCATGGCCTATAAAACAATTATTTCCAATTATTACATTATTTCCAATATAGGCGTTTGCAGCAATATGACAGTTATTTCCTATCGTAGCGTCTTCACCAATAAATGCGCCGGCTTCAATATTGCAATCATTTCCGATAACAGCAGTTTTTGCAATGATAGCTTTTTCTGAAATGCAATTTACAATTCGATCATTCTTATAAAATGCGGCTGCAATTTTTGCATATGAGGAATAAGGATTCTTAGAGATAAGCAAACACATATGCTCTGGAGCAAATTTAATACTTTTATCATCTAATATACAAGCATATGCATCACTATTAAATAAGGCTGAGGAGTATTTAGAATTACTTAGAAAAGTTATATCATACTCAGTCGCGCTATCAATAGGGGCTACTCCACTGATAAGCTTATTAATGTCATTATTGTTATGAATTGTACATCCCCCTATTGCGGCTAATTCCTTTAGTGAAATAGGAGGGGTTTTTGTAAAGAAGCTTAAATCAACCATTACTCCTCCGAAATTTTTAAAGACGGCATTTTTTTATTTAGCCTTTTTAAAACTTCTGTGGTTATATTGAGTTTCTCATTTGCGTATAATATCTGTGATGTAGGAATAGCAATATCAAAGCCTTCCTCTTTAGATATGTCTTCAATAATTTCAAATACAGATTTCTGAATTTTGCCCAAAGAGTTAGTAAGTAAGGAGTCCAGATTAGCCCTCTTTTCTTGTACCTCTCGCTGTACTACGATTAATTTTTCTTTGAACTCTTCAGTCTTTTGCTCAAATGCGTCCTTGGAAAGAACGGCTCTTTGCTCGGATAGTTTTTTTTCTGCTTGTCTTAATTTATCTTCTTCAGTAGTTATTTCTGTTTGGTAATGGTCGCGTTTTTCCTTTATCTGACTTTTTACATCTTTAGCAGCAGTTGATTCTTCGAGAACCTGCTGGATATCTACAACGGCTATTTTATTGTTTTCGGCAACTGCATAAAAGCTTATATTAGAAAAGACAAGCGTCGCAATTAATATTATTTTTTTCATAGTCATATCTCATTGAAGTTGTTATTATATAATATTAGAACCTCGTTCCAAAATCAAATTGGATTTGCTGGGTTTTGTCATAAGATTCTTTTAAGTAAGGAACCGCGTAACTTACGTTTAGAGGCCCAAGAGGAGAAACCCAAGAGAAACCAATTCCTGCAGATGCGTGTAAAGTATCTCTATCGATTAGCCCCGGTGTCTCTTCGCCATCAATTCCTGTAATTCCACCTAAATCATTAAAGGCAAATCCTGTAAAACCCAGCTCATCAGGCATGAATCCTAAAGGAAAAGCAAGCTCAACTGTACCTGAGTAATATCGTTTTCCACCTAATATCGTTCCTTCTGTGCTGTCGGTGAAATCCGATGGCCCAAAACCTATTGTCTCAAAACCCCTTATTGTTTTTCCTGTTAAACGGAAGTTATCAGCGTATCTAACATCCTTGCCGCCATAACCTACGATGTGACCTGCTCCACCTAGCAGCTTAAAAATAAAATCATCTTTATAAACAGGAGTATAATAACCAGCCTTAGTTTCATGGCGAATATAGTTTAAATCCCCACCTAATCCGGATATTTTCTGGTCAAACATAACAAAATATCCATTATGAGGGTTGAATCTATTATCTCTTTTGTCATATAGCAGAGTTTGGCCAACTATTGATGCCAGGGTCGAACCTGCCTGGCTTTTTACAATTGCTGATGCGTCACTGGTTATATTTGTTACGTTATCTTCTTTTATTATGTATTTTACCGTATGACGCAAGTGTTCTGTTAAGCTATAAGACCCTCTTAGAGTTAAACCAAGTGAGTCAGTACTGCTCACGGCATCGTCAGCCCTTTCACTCGAAATATTCCAGATATCAAATCCCGCGGAGAAGTCTTTATCCAAAAAATATGGTTCGGTAAAACTCAGTTCAGAGGTTAATCCTGTTTCAGCTTGTTGTAAGCTAATTCTCAAATTTTGGCCTTTTCCAAGCAAATTTCTTTCCTGCATACTGATGTTGGCAAGGGCTCCGTCATGAGTAGAAAAGCCGGCCCCAACACTAAGCTCACCGGTCGATTTTTCGGTAACTTCTAAATTGATATCAGCTTTATCATCGTCAGCTGATTTTTCTCTTGAAATATCAACTTTATCAAAAAAGCCTAAATTGTCTATTCGCTGCTTAGATCTTTTAATTTTGGCTGCGTTGAAAGGATCACCTTCAGCTAAACGAAATTCTCTTCGGATTACTTTATCTTTAGTACGCGTATTGCCTGTAATGTTTATACGGTTAATATAAACTTTAGGCCCTTCGGAAATTTCGTACTGAATACCGATAATATTTTTCTCAGTATCGCTGTTATAAACAGAATTAATATCAACAAAAGCATATCCCATGTCATTTAGTAGGTTTGTCATATCCTCTACGGTATCATCTACTAATTCGGCATTAAATGTTTTCCCTTTTATGGTTTTGATGGAATTATTTAACGCCTCAGCTTTAAGCTTTGGCAAGCTGCTTGTTACTGCCATTTCACCAAAGGTGTATTTATCTCCCTCAGAAACAGTATAAGTTAAAATGAATGATTTTTTATCCTTCGTAATTTCGGCAGTTGATGAAATTACATTAAAGTCAGCATAGCCTTTTGACACGTAAAATTTTCTTAACAGTTCCTTATCATAGGAGACTTTGTCAGCATCATAAGTATCATTACCCGAGTAAAAGCTGTACCAGCGAGATTCACGAGTGTTGATCTCTTTTGCTAACTCGCTGTCATCATAAACCTTGTTACCTATAAAATTTATTTTACCAACGGTAGTTTTCTTACCTTCGATTATTTCAAAAATTAAATCAACTCTATTTTGATCAAGCATTACTATTTTTGGTTCTACTTTTACAGAAAAGCGCCCGCTCTTGCTATATAATTCCTGTATTTTTTGAGTATCATTTTGAACTTTTGACTTTGTATAAGCTGATCTAGACTCCAAACTTATTTCCGAGGATAATATTTCATCACTAATTCTCTTATTACCCTCAAATACTATTTTATTTATGATTGGATTTTCTACAAGTTTTATGGTAATCACGCTTCCCTCATGTGAGGCGGATATGTCAGAAAATAATTCTGTATCATATAGGTTTTTGACGGAAGAGTTGATTTTTTCAAGATCCAATCTTTCACCAACTTTTATATCCATGTATAATTCTATAGTTGTAGTCTCTACCCTTTTATTACCCTCGATTTTTATTTTGCTTACAATCGGGCCTGTTGTGGTTTTTGCTGCAAAAACATTGCTATTACTGAAAGCTATAGAAAATGCTATCATAGCGCAAATTATGTATTTCATGATGCTGAGACTTATTATAGGTTAAGTAAATCATTAATGATAGCAAATATAGCTAGAGTTATTATGAATGCAATCCCTATTTTTAGTCCTATTTGCTGGATTTTGTCCGCCATTGGTTTACCGCGCATTGCCTCAATAGAGTAATAGAGCAGGTGGCCTCCGTCAAGCGCAGGGATAGGAAATAAATTAACAAGACCTAAGTTTATGGATAAAACTGTTATAAACCACAAAACTGTAGAAAAACCCTGCTGAGCCGATTGACCAGAGTACTTTGCGATTCCAATTGGGCCGGTGATCTCTCTAACGGAGCGCTCTCCTGTGATCATCTGGCCTAAAGCTGTTAAAGTACTTGCAGATATGTTGTATGTTTCAACTATGGATGAGAAAAAGGCTGATACTATATTGAGCTTTATATACTCCGAGTGAGTAGAAGAGATTCCTAATTGAGCAGCCTTTACTTCATTTCCGAATACGTCGGTACTTAGTATTATTTTTGGTGTTACTTTTACATTTAATTTAGCACCGTCTCTTATTAAGTCTATGCTGATTGCTGTTCCGGTGTTAACCGCCATCATTCTTTGGATATCCGAAAAATTGTTAATATCGGTTCCGTCTATATTTATTATAATATCCCCGGGTAACATCCCTGCCTCGTAAGCGGCGCTATTAGGAATTATAGTGTTGATTTGTGGTGTGGTTACCGGCTTTCCGTAATAACTGAAAAAATAAGTCATTATTAATATTGCAAGAAGGAAGTTGGCAATTGGACCGGCGGCAACAATAGCAGCTTTTTTTGCTAGTGGTTGTGTGTGAAAAGCGATTTTTTGCTCCTCTTCAGTGAGCGCGTTAATTTTCTCGGCATCAGGCGCGCTGGTTGGATCGGCGTCACCAAACATTTTTACATATCCGCCAAGGGGGAGAATACAGAATTTCCATCTTGTGCCGCTTTTATCGCTAAAACCGAATAATTCTTTACCAAATCCAATAGAAAACGTCTCTATTTTAACTCCGCATATTTTGGCTATGTAATAATGACCAAATTCGTGGCAAAAAACAATTACCGTTAGAACTGTAATAAAAGCAGATGCGTTAAAAAGTAGGGGAGTTAATGTTTCCATAGTAAGATTACCGTTGTTATAGTTGCCATCAATGTGTTTGGCCTGAAAATTTAGAAGTTAAGAATATAGTAATATATTTTCACGATGCAAGTTAAGTAATCTGTTTATAATTCTATTTATATGTTTTTTTGTGGTTTTTGCTATAATAATAGTTCTGATTGTATAATTAGATGAATATTTTTGTTACTTATCATATTGTTTTTTAACGATTGTGAAAAAAATATAAAAAAAAATCAAATTTGTATTTGACATGCTCGTTTGGTGTATGTATAACACACCTCCCGATCTTGATTAATTATAAAAAAAGTTTGGGCCAGATCTTTGAAATAGTAAATAAAGAAGAAAAATGAAGGCGGTAGTAACGCGAACAAATTTTGTTCGTTTGCTATTGCTTAGTTTTAAACAACTAACTTACATGCTAAATTTTATTTAGCAAATAAGTCAGCGCAATACAGATGTACAAACAATAAATTTATTTCTGTCAATTGAATTGACAGGATTTAACTTTCAACTTGAGAGTTTGATCCTGGCTCAGAACGAACGCTGGCGGTATGCTTTACACATGCAAGTCGAACGAATTATCTCTAGCTTGCTAGAGTTAGTTAGTGGCAAACGGGTGAGTAACGCGTGGGAACCTACCTTTTAGTACGGAATAGTCCTGGGAAACTGGGTTTAATACCGTATACGCTCTACGGAGGAAAGATTTATCGCTAAAAGATGGGCCCGCGTTAGATTAGCTAGTTGGTGAGGTAATGGCTCACCAAGGCAACGATCTATAGCTGGTTTGAGAGGATGATCAGCCACACTGGGACTGAGACACGGCCCAGACTTCTACGGGAGGCAGCAGTGGGGAATATTGGACAATGGACGAAAGTCTGATCCAGCAATACCGCGTGAGTGATGAAGGCCTTAGGGTTGTAAAACTCTTTCAGCAGGGAAGATAATGACGGTACCTGCAGAAGAAGCACCGGCTAACTCCGTGCCAGCAGCCGCGGTAATACGGAGGGTGCAAGCGTTGTTCGGAATTACTGGGCGTAAAGAGTGCGTAGGCGGTTTAAAAAGTTGGGAGTGAAAGCCCGGGGCTCAACCTCGGAATTGCTTCCAAAACTTTTAAACTTGAGTATGGTAGAGGATAGTGGAATTCTTAGTGTAGGGGTGAAATCCGTAGATATTAAGAGGAACACCAGAGGCGAAGGCGACTATCTGGGCCATTACTGACGCTAAGGCACGAAAGCGTGGGGAGCAAACGGGATTAGATACCCCGGTAGTCCACGCCGTAAACGATGGGTGCTAGTTATTGGAATTTTATGTTTCGGTGACGTAGCTAACGCGTTAAGCACCCCGCCTGGGGAGTACGGTCGCAAGATTAAAACTCAAAGGAATTGACGGGGACCCGCACAAGCGGTGGAGCATGTGGTTTAATTCGATGCAACGCGAAAAACCTTACCACCATTTGACATCCTGATCGCGGAAAAGATAGCTCTTTTCCTTCAGCTCGGCTGGATCAGTGACAGGTGTTGCATGGCTGTCGTCAGCTCGTGTCGTGAGATGTTGGGTTAAGTCCCGCAACGAGCGCAACCCTTATCTTTAGTTACCAGCACGTTATGGTGGGCACTTTAAAGAGACTGCCGGTGATAAGCCGGAGGAAGGTGGGGATGACGTCAAGTCATCATGGCCCTTATATGGTGGGCTACACACGTGCTACAATGGCAGTGACAGTGGGTTGCTACCTCGCAAGAGGATGCCAATCTCTAAAAGCTGCCTCAGTTCGGATTGGAGTCTGCAACTCGACTCCATGAAGTTGGAATCGCTAGTAATCGTGGATCAGCATGCCACGGTGAATACGTTCCCGGGTCTTGTACACACTGCCCGTCACGCCATGGGAGTTGGTTCTACCTGAATTGGCTAAGCTAACCGCAAGGAGGCAGGTCAACACGGTAGGGTCAGCGACTGGGGTGAAGTCGTAACAAGGTAGCCGTTGGGGAACCAGTGGCTGGATTACCTCCTTTCAGACTTTTGAAGATAGTTCTTGTTTTTTAGCAAGAGTCGATTCTTCTATAATAGTCATAGAACAAGCGTTGCTACCGTCTTTGTTTCTCTTCTTTATTGAATTTTAAAAGCCCCTCTCATGAGGGGCTTTTTTTATTGGATGTTTAGTTTACTTAATTGATAAGAGCTCAATTTCTAAAGTAATATTATTAACGTCGCCGTTTATTATTCTATTAAGTTTATTATCTTCAGTTGGGGTTAATAAGTCTTTTCGTATAGTTACTTTGTTTTTTTGTGTTATATTCATACCGATTATTGCCTCGTTAAATCCAAGCGGGATGTTTTTATCGCCCAGTCTAAAGCTAAACTTCTCACTCTTTCCTTTTAAATTATTAATTCCAATTTCAACTGTATCGCCGCACAGAGCAAATCTTCCTGTCTTTCCTTTTACTAGTGTTTCTGAATCTGTTATTGGCGATGTGCTAATACCGTTTCTAACGCTAATTAGCTCAACCTCCGCAATGATAGGCGTATTCTTTTCAACTATACCGCTGCTGAATTTTGTGTCGTCGTAAGCTAAGTGTGATGGAATGGCGATTTTTCTCTTACCACCTTCTGACATCCCTATAATACCGTTTTCCAATCCTTTTATATATTTATTATCACCGATTGTTAAGATTGCAGGTTGGTTACTTGTTTTTGTACTGTCAATATTAGTACTATTTTCAATAAATAGCTGATAATGAATTTGTATTTCGCTACCGCATACGGATATCTCGCCGGTGCCAATTTTTTGGTCTAATCTAATGATGTTTTTTTTATTAATAATAGCTTCGCTATATGCATTGTTACTGGAGGCGCCCTCAGATACCGGATTGTTCTTTAAAGACTTGGTTAGCAGAGCAGATAATACTGTTTGTCCAGTTTCAGTTTTACTAAATTCCTTGAGTAAAAAATTTATAGGCTTACTCATTACCCCCAATTCTTTATTGGCTGGTTCAATAAAAACATCAGGAGAATCAGGTGTCTTTTTATCACTTGCAGTAGGAGAAGCCCTGTTGTGGTCAATATAAGCATAGACAACTATTGCTAAAATTATCCAGGTAAGGGGTTTTTTAGGTATATATTGCATGTACTATCCATATAATTATTATTAGGATAGTATAATAATTATATGCTAAACATTAAAGCGAAAATGCATAATATCACCATCCTGAGTTAAATACTCTTTTCCTTCAAGACGCATTTTACCAGCTTCCTTTGAACCGGTTTCACCTTTGTGGGCTAAATAGTCATTATAAGCAATAGTTTCGGCTCTGATAAAACCTTTCTCAAAATCTGTATGGATTACAGCAGCGGTTTTAGCAGCGTTGGTTCCCTTTTTGACTGTCCAGGCATGAGCTTCCTTTGGACCTATAGTAAAGAAAGTTATTAGCCCAAGTAAATCGTAGCCAGCTCGTATTATACGACTTAAACCTGCTTCCTGTAGCCCTATAGTTTCTAAAAACTCTTGCTTTTCATCCTCACTTTCCAGTGAAGATATCTCTTCTTCAATCCTTGCAGATATAATAACAGCAGGCTTGTTTTCTTCTTGCGATCTTTTGATAATTCTTTCCGAAAATTCATTGCCTGAGCTGGCTTCGTCCTCGCCGACGTTGCAAACATACATTATTGGTTTGGACGTTATTAATTGTAATGTGTGAAAAGTTTTTTTTTCCTCTTCAGTTGTTTCTAAATTGCGTGCCGGATGACCTTGATTTAACAATAACTGGACTCGTTTTAGTAAATCCATTTGGATTGCTGCTTCTTTATCATTGGACCTTAATTT
>JBIKME010000127.1:0-4022 GCA_044359415.1 Rickettsiales bacterium
TCATATAGGTGGTGGCCATAAGAAACTTTACCGTGAAATAGATTTTAAAAGAACTAGGTTTGATCAGGTAGCTACAGTAGAGCGAATTGAATATGATCCTAACCGTACAGCATTTATTGCGCTGATAAAATACAAAGATGGAGCTCTATCTTATATAATTGCTCCTCAAAGAGTGAAGGCTGGTGATGAAGTTGTTTCAGGCGATAGAGTAGATATAAAACCAGGAAATGCACTTCCTCTTAAAAATATTCCAGTTGGTACAATTATACATAACATAGAAATGAAAGTTGGAAAAGGTGGTCAGCTTGCAAGATCTGCCGGAAGTTACGCCCAACTTACAGGAAAAGACTCCGGTTACGCTTTGGTTCGTTTGCGCTCTGGTGAGGTTAGGTTGATATCTTCTGAGTGTAGAGCTACAATTGGAGCAGTATCTAATTCTGATCATCAAAATATAACTATTGCTAAAGCTGGTAGAAACAGATGGTTAGGAAAACGTCCTACAGTACGTGGCGTTGCAATGAATCCTATTGACCATCCACATGGTGGTGGTGAAGGTAAAACTTCTGGTGGTAGACATCCTGTTACACCTTGGGGTAAGCCAACTAAAGGAAAAAGAACACGTAATAACAAAAAGACGGATAAATTTATAGTTCGTCGTAGATATGCGAAATAATAAGGAGATTTAAATGCCTCGTTCAATTTGGAAAGGCCCTTTTGTAGATAATTATGTTCTTAAGTTGGTATCTAAAATATCTGCTAAAGATAGACATAAAGTAATTAATATTAGATCCAGACGTTCTACTATATTGCCACAATTTGTAGGATTAATTTTTGGCGTTTATAATGGAAAAAAATTTATACCTGTTCAAGTTAATGAAAGAATGGTTGGAAGAAAATTTGGTGAGTTTTCTCCGACAAGGACTTACAATGGACATGGTGCTGATAAAAAAGCTAAAAGAGGTTAGTGATGGGAAAAAAAGCGGCGGTTAGAAAATATAGTGATACTGAAGCTAATGCGAAGATAAAACAACTTCGCATTAGTCCTCAAAAATTAAATTTGGTAGCAGGTTTGATTAGAGGTATGCGTGCTTCTGAAGCTTTGGTGCAGTTGCAATTTTCTAATAAAAGAATCTCAAGAGATCTTAAAGCATTGCTTGAATCTGCAATTGCTAATGCTGAAAATAATCATGATCTTGATATTGATCGTTTGGTTGTATATAGAGTTAATGTTGGTAAATCACTGACAATGAAAAGATTTAGAGCCAGAGCTCGTGGTAGAGGTGCTAAGATACTAAAACCTTTTAGTAATATTGAAATTGTTGTTCGTGAACTTGAGGAGGACTATTAAGTGGGTCAAAAAGTAATTCCTATAGGATTAAGAGTTGGAATAAACCGTACGTGGGACTCGTGTTGGTATGCTGACGGTAATAAATATGCTGATAATCTACATCAGGATCTACAAATTCGTAAATATGTTAATAGCATTTTGCGCTTCCAAGGTATAAGTAGAGTGGTGGTGGAGAGATCTGCTAACAAAGTTAGGGTTGTTATTCATACTTCCAGACCTGGTATTATTATCGGAAAAAAAGGTGCTGATATTGAAAAAATTAAATCCAAGCTATCTAAGATTGCAAAATCAGATGTAAGTTTGAATATAGTTGAAGTAAGAAAACCTGAAGCTGATTCTAAAATTGTTGCCGAAGGAGTTGCTCAACAGTTAGAAAAACGTGTTTCTTTCAGACGTGCAATGAAGCGTGCTATGCAGTCTGCGCTTAGAATGGGAGCAAAAGGAATAAGAATCAATTGCTCTGGTCGTTTAGGTGGTGCTGAGATTGCGCGTATGGAGTGGTATAGGGAAGGAAGAGTTCCTCTACATACTTTAAGAGCTAATATAGATTATGGTACTGCTGAGGCTAATACAACATATGGTGTTATTGGTGTAAAAGTATGGATCTATAAAGGTGATATTTACACAAATGAGGAAGAAGCTGCTGCAAATGATTCTTCCACAATTACTGAAGTTAAGTAGTTAAAGGATATATAAAATGTTACAGCCAAAGAAGACTAAGTTCCGTAAGGCTCATAAAGGAAGAATTCATGGTTTTGCCAAAGGTGGCACAGACCTTATTTTTGGTGCATATGGTATGAAAGCTTTAGAGCCGGAAAGGATTACTGCTAGACAAATTGAATCTTGCAGAAGAGCTATTCAGCGTCACTTAAAAAGAACAGGTAGACTGTGGATTAGAATTTTCCCTGATGTTCCTGTTTCTGCTAAACCAGCTGAAGTTCGTATGGGTAAGGGTAAAGGAAGTACCGAGTATTGGGCATGTCGTGTTAAGCCTGGTAAGATTATGTTTGAAATAGATGGTGTTCCGGAAGAATTAGCTAGAAGAGCGTTTGAGTTGGCAGCTGCAAAGTTACCTATCTCTGTTAAGTTTATAAAAAGAGTAGGTGAGGAGGTCTAAATGAAAATTTCTGAATTACGTGGTAAAACTTTAGATCAATTAAAAGAGATTTTACTAAATTTGAAAAAAGAGTCTTTTAATTTACGTTTCCAAAAAACAAGCGGTGAACTTGAAAAAGTAAGTCGTGTTAAACAAGTCAGACGTGCTATTGCTAGAGTTAATACATTATTAAATGAAATATCTAGCACAAAAGAGGAGAGTTCAAATGCCTAAACGTGTACTGCAAGGTGTAGTGGTTAGTGATAAATCTGACAAAACCGTAATAGTTAAGGTTGAGAATAAAAAGCCACATCCTATGTATAATAAGAGGATTAAAGTAAGTAAAAAATACGCAGCTCATGATGAGCTAAATGTATGTAAAGAAGGTGATATAGTAAAGATAGTTGAATGTAGACCGATATCCGCCAAGAAGAGATGGAAAGTATTAACTGATACAGCTTCTTAAGTTTGTTGGTAAATGGTTATTTAGAGGAAGATGTTATGATTCAAATGCAATCAACCCTAGCTGTAGCTGATAACTCAGGTGCTCAGTTAGTACAATGTATTAAAGTTTTGGGCGGTTCGCACCGTAAAACTGCTTCTGTAGGAGATATAATAGTTGTATCTGTAAAGAAAGCGTTGCCTAGGGCTAAGGTTAAAAAAGGTAGTGTACAAAAAGCTGTAATAGTACGTACAGCTTATGGCTTACAAAGAGAAGATGGAAGTGTTATAAAATTTGATGGTAACGCCTGTGTTCTTATAAGTGCTTCAAAAGAGCCAATCGGTACTCGTATATTTGGACCTGTACCTAGAGAGTTAAGAGGAAGTGGATTTATGAAAATTATATCATTAGCTCCGGAGGTGTTATAAGATGGTCAAGTTTAAAATTAAAAAAGGTGATAAGGTTGTCGTTACAGCAGGTAAGGATAAAGGAAAAAAAGGTGAAGTTTTAGAAGTAATTACTAAAACTAGCCGTGTTAAGGTTTCCGGTGTAAATAAAGTAAAAAAACATACTGAAGCTGGAGCTGGTGGCTCTGGTGGAATAATTGAGCTTGAATTGCCAATACATATATCTAATTTATCAATTGCTGACCCTAAAACCGGTGAAGCTGTTAAAGTTGGTTATAAATTACTAAGTGATGGTAAGAAAGTAAGGTTCTCTAAGAAAACAAATGAAGTTATAGATTAAGTAGGAATTAATATTATGCCAGCTAACTATCAAGTTTTATATAATGAGCAGATTGTGCCTGCATTGCGCAGTAAGTTTAAAAATGTTATGCAGATCCCAAAAATTGTTAAAGTTTCAATTAATATGGGTGTAGGTAAAGATGCGGTCGCGGATTCTAAAGCGATAAAAGCTGCTTTTGACGAGCTAACTCGTATTGCAGGCCAAAAACCTGTTATTACAAAGGCTAAAAAATCAATTGCTGGCTTTAAGTTAAGGGAAGGACGAGCAATAGGATGTAAAGTAACGCTACGCGGTAGGAGAATGTACGAATTCCTTGAGCGTCTTACCAATATAGCATTACCTAGAGTTAGAGACTTCAGAGGTATATCGGCTAAGGGATTTGATAGTAG
>JBIKME010000005.1:0-14531 GCA_044359415.1 Rickettsiales bacterium
ATGACATCACAGGCTGTATAATAAGAAGAATAGATAGTAAATAGGATAGAAACTGTCGAAGTAAAAATATAACTATTCTACTCATGGTTTCTTACTCATAGGAATCTTACGGATAGCGCCTGTATAGCGCCTTTTATTCTTTAAAATTTAATTAAAAATGATGAAGCTATTTAGAATAATCGCTTGCCTTTGGCAATTATTTTCTAAGATAAAAAACTAAATAACCCATGTCTGACTATATAACGATATATAAATGTATAGTAAGAGATGTGGATTTAGCTAAGATATAGTTTTTTTATTGCCTGGTTCTAAAATTGTCTTTGTTAGACTCTTCGGTTTTAAATTCAGACGATTGGCTTGCAATATCCTCAGGCAGAACAAAGATAATATAAGTCTCAAGTGTAAACAGAAAAAATAAAAATAAATCCAGAATATCTCTGCCAATATTGAGATGCTTGTGCCCTGATATACAAGAGCTTATACTTTAATTATATCAGCTCCCATATATGACTGCAGCGCCTCCGGAATATTAATAGAGCCATCCGCATTCTGATAATTTTCCATAATTGCTACCATAGTCCTGCCTACAGCCAGCCCAGAACCATTTAAGGTATGAACAAAAACATTTTCTTTGTCATTTTTTTTATATCTGGAATTCATGCGTATAGCCTGAAAATCTCCACAGTTAGAACAGCTTGAAACCTCACGATACTTAAGTTGTCCAGGCATCCACAATTCAAAATCATAAGTCTTACTGGCAGTAAAGCCCATATCACCGGTACATAACAATATAACACGATAAGGTATTTTAAGACGCCTTATAATTTCTTCTGCGCATGAGGTCATGCGCTCATGCTCTTTTTCAGAAGAAATTTCATCCGTTATACTGACCAGCTCTACTTTCCAGAATTGATGCATACGAATCATACCGGTTGTATCTTTTCCAGCAGATCCAGCTTCAGATCTAAAACACGGAGTTAGCGATACAAGGCGCATAGGCAATTGCTCGGGTGCTAAAATTGACTCTCTTACAGTATTAACCAACGAAACTTCCGCTGTTGGAATCAGGCGATAATCATTTGTAGTTTTAAAGGAATCCTCTGCAAATTTTGGCAACTGCCCTGATCCAAACATCGCTTCATCGCGCACCAACATAGGAACAGAAGTCTCTGTATAACCAAATTCTTTTGTGTGAATATCGAGCATGAATTGTCCTAAAGCTCTTTCTAACTTAGCCAACTGCCCTTTTAGAATTACAAATCTACTGCCGGACATTTTCGCTGCGGTTTTAAAATCCATCATGCCAAGATCTTTGCCTAACTCAAAATGTTCTTTTGCGGGAAAAGAGAATTCCCTCTTGTCTCCCCAACGCCTTATTTCGACATTATCATCTTCAGATTCGCCATTTGGCACGTCATCATGGGGAATATTTGGTAATGTAGCCAATAATCCCTCTACCAATTCATTCGTCGAATCTGAAGCTATGCTTTCCATTTTTTGTTTTAAACAAGCAACCTGCTCTTTTAGTTCTTTTGACTTTGCAATAGCTTCAGATGCATCCTCGCCTTTTGCTTTTAATAATCCTATTTGTTTTGCCCAATCATTTGCTTGCTGCTGCAATTCCTGTAATACGGTTTTTTCTTCCCTAACCTGCTTATCCATCTCCAGTATTTGATTAGACATCGGGCCTAATCCCCGCCTGATCATAGCGTTATCAAATGCGCCGGGATTTTCTCGAATTACTTTAATATTATGCATTACTCATCTCTTAAAATTATTATTTTGTCATTCATTTACGTTGCTTTGCGACCATTCTGCAAGAAAATATTGAAATTTCGTACAATAACATCATCGGTAAAGCAAGGCCTATCTGACTCATTATATCTGGTGGAGTTAAAAAGGCTGCCACCAGAAGTATAATTACAATAGAGTATCGTCGATTTTTAACCAACATATCGGAGGTTATCAAGCCTACCCTAGCCAATAAAGTTAGTAATATTGGCATTTGAAATGCAATGCCAAATGCCAATATAAGATTAATCACAAGTGATAAATATTCACTGACTTTTGCCTCAAGCATTATAGGAAGATCTCCCTGTCCGCCCAAAGTCTCAAAACTTACAAAAAATTTCCAGGCCAAAGGAAATATCACGTAATACACCAAAGCACCACCGGCAAAAAACAAAACGGGCGTGGCTATTAAAAAAGGCAGTAATATTTTTTTTTCGTTCTTATAAAGCCCAGGGGCTACAAAAATATAACACTGGGCTGCTATAAAGGGAAAAGAAACAAACAAACCAGCATAAAAAGCCACTTTCATATAGGTAAAAAACGCTTCGGTTAGGCCTGTATAAATTAATCTTTTACCTGATTGATTTTCATAAATCATGGCTAGTGGCTTAACTAAAAAAGAATATATATCTTCTGAGTAATAAAAACAGCCTCCAAAGCATAATATAAATATTACCAAAGACCATGTTAAACGAGTCCTAAGCTCAGATAGATGTCCTTGAATATTCATATCTTGATTTGTTTTTTTTTCAGACATTTAATAAGATCATTGCTCCGTCAAATAATATATATGTTATATTGTATATCTTATATTGCATACAATTTATTTAATTCTTTTCAACCCTTAATAATACCATTAATAATAAAGTCTGCACTTTAATTGGCCGGAAGCATTTTAATCAATTATGGCCCAACAAACTCCAAGTAATATATAAAGAATTATGCCCATTAGAGAAAAAAGTCCTTTGTTGCGACTAGTTTTGCCGATAAAAATTATATCTTGACCATTTTGTTCCATGCTTTAAAAAAAGAATAATATAAAACAGGAGAATATATGGTCAAAGTTGCAGTTATTTTATCCGGTTGCGGATATTTGGATGGATCTGAAATACAAGAGTCAGTTATTACGTTGCTTGAATTAGACAAAAGGGGTGCATCAGTACAATGTTTTGCACCTGACATAGCCCAAGCAGAGGTTGTTAATCACTTAACAACAAAAAAGATAAAAGGCGAATACCGCAATGTTTTAGTAGAATCTGCTCGTATTGCGCGCGGCAATGTAAAGCCTCTGAACCAAGCCAAAGCAGATGACTTTGATGCCTTAGTTTTGCCGGGAGGCTATGGAGTAGCCAAAAATCTATCTGACCTGGCGGCGAAAGGAACTAATTTAACTATATTGCCTGAATTAAAAAAGCTAATTACTGATTTTTTAACTGCCGGTAAAAAAATAGGTGTCATATGTATATCGCCAGCGCTTTTAATTGCGGCGATAAAAGATTACACACTCGCAACCGTAACCATTGGACAAGATCCAGACAATATAATAAAAAATTTAGGCGGAGTTCACAAAAATTGTGCTACAGATAATTACTGCGCGGATGAACAAAATAATATTTTTTCCTGTAGTGCGTATATGCAGGAAACATCAATAAAAAATGTGGCGGCAGGCATTGCTAAGGTTATAGAAAAAGTAACTAGCTAGTAAATACTTTTTAGTATAGGATTAACACCTGCATCTTAACTAAAGAGATTAACAATGCGTTATTTTATATCTGCAATATATATATTATTTATATCTGTAAGCTATATTGCCTTGGCTCAGGAAAATTATGATTCCAGCGTTGACGCCAATGATGCAATACAGGCACTATCTGATACAAAGCTCTCCAACGAGGAGTTATTGATGGATTGTAAGGTGACGCCGGCCTTAGAACATGACCATATTCCTTTCGAAAGAATCAATAAATCAAATAATTTACTAAGAAAGCCAGGCTCAGTCAGAAGAGCTACCGGTAGCTACATACAACTTAGAGGCAAGGTTTTAGATGAAGACTGCCTCCCGATATCAAACGCTACTATACAAATATGGCAAACCGACAATTCCGGCCTCTATCTTGAAGCCTATTCTTTAAAAACAGAGTGGGATATACGGGATAAAAAATTTGATCGTAATTTTGCTTATTCAGGCACAGCATATACTAATAATTTAGGTGAATTTAATTTTGTTACCATTTTACCTGTTTCCAACGTTGATTTGATAGCCCCTCATATAAATATGATAGTAAAACACGAGGATTTTGGAACATTAAACTCAATGATCTTTTTTAATCATCATCCAAAGAACCATTCGGATTTAAACCTGAAAAAACTAGGCTCAGAGGAACAAAAACTACTGCTTGCAAAGGGTAAAAAATTATACCCTTACACTGCGGCAGAAGGAAGAGAGTATAATTTCAATATAACATTAAAAGGTATCAATAAATATAGAAGCTATTAATTTAAGCTTTATTTAAAACACCGCCGCAATGTGGCTCTTTTACTCCTGTAGTAGATGGCATTGTAAGGTATAATTTATATAAACTTCTGACTGCTAAAAACCCGAAAGCCTGTGCTTCTATCATATCACCGTTATATCCAAGATCTTCGATTTTGAGCACCGGCGCCATGACCATCTTCTTCATACCTTCAAAAATATAACTATTATGTCTACCGCCGCCGCAGATATACCAAGATTTTACATCGAGAGGAAAGTGATGATCCGCCATTACAATCGAAGCAATTGTAAATGCTGCTAAAGTTGCGGAGCCATCCTCAATTGATAATCCGTTTATATGTTTAGTATCAAACTCATTTCTATCCAGAGATTTCGGAGGTTTTTTATTAAAGTAAGGGTTATTAATTAGCATCGCTAAAGAGGTTTCGTCAATATCACCCTGCTCTGCGTATTTACCACCTTCATCAAAATAACCAGCATTATTTTTTAGCATCCAGTCATCAATCAGAGCATTTCCCGGTCCGGTATCAAATGCTATCACCTCATCACCGTTTATATAGGTAACATTGGCAACACCGCCAATGTTAACAATAGCAACCGGATGCTCTACAACTTTAACAATTGCCTGATGATACAAAGGGACCAGAGGTGCCCCCTGCCCGCCGTTTTTAACATCATTTATACGAAAGTTATTAACAACATCGATACCAGTTAAGGAAGCTAATAATTTGCCATCACCTATTTGTAGCGTTATACCATTTTCCGGATCATGTTTTATAGTTTGTCCGTGAAAGCCAATAACATCTACATCGTTTTTATTAAGTCCTGCTTTGTTTAGCAACTCATTTACCGCTTTTGCGTGCAGATGAGTTATATCCATCTCCAAAGCAGAATCGGCATTACCAAGCAAAGCTTCTCTTATCCTATCCTTTAATTGATTCGAGTATGACAGCTCATAGTAATCACCTATTTCTTTTATTGTTATACCGTCAGTTTTAATAATGGCAGCGTCAATACCGTCCATAGAAGTGCCACTCATTAGTCCTATGGCTGTTAGGGTTTTATTTTCCACACATAACTCAAAAATTAATTAGCTTTCAAGAAATAATAGCATGCTTGTATCTATTTACTCAATATTTTAAAGAATATTATAAATATTTTTTGTTTTCCCCCTTGACATCTTGGCTACTAAACACCACCTATAAACCCAGAGGATAGTATCCCTAGAAGAAACATTAAAATTTGGAGTCTTAAAATATGTCTATTAGACCTTTGCATGATCGCGTTTTAGTAAAGCGCATCGAAGAAGAACAAAAAACAGCCGGTGGAATTATAATTCCAGATTCTGCTAAAGAAAAACCTACCAGAGGTAAAATAATAGCAGTAGGAAAAGGAAGTCGTGATGATTCCGGGAAAGTTATACCGCTTGACGTTAAAGCTGGCGATGTAGTTCTTTTTGCTAAATGGGGCGGAACTGAAATAAAAGTTAACGGTGAAGAACTTTTAATTATGAAAGAGTCTGACATCATAGCAATAGATGAAGCAGCATAAATAAATTACAACAACACACTAAAAAGGATTTTTAATATGGCTAATCATGTAACATTCGGCGCTAATGCACGTGCCGAACTAATAATAGGAATTGATATAGCAGCTAATGCTGTATCTGCAACACTAGGTCCTAAAGGACGTAACGTAATAATTGAGCAGTCTTTTGGTTCACCACGCATAACCAAAGATGGCGTTACCGTCGCAAAATCAATCGAACTTCAAAATAAAATTCAAAATATCGGCGCTAAGATCGTTAAAGAAGCAGCAAGCAAAACCAATGAAATTGCTGGAGACGGTACTACTACAGCAAGCGTTATCACTCAAGCTATTGCCAAAGAAGGCATTAAAGCTGTAGCTGCTGGTCTAAACCCAATGGATCTTAAACGCGGTATTGACCAAGCAGTTGAAGTTATCGTTGCTGAAATCAAGAAAAAATCTAAAAAAGTATCTTCTAAGGACGAGATTGCTCAGGTTGGAACTATCTCAGCTAACGGAGACTCTGAAATAGGGCAAAAAATTGCTGAAGCAATGGATAAAGTTGGTAGCGAAGGCGTAATAACCGTTGAAGAAGGTAAAGGTCTAAGCTTCGAAGTGGAAACTGTTGAGGGAATGCAATTTGATCGTGGTTACTTATCACCTTATTTTGTAACTAACGCAGAAAAAATGACTGTTGAATTAGCCAACCCTTGCATCCTTCTTTTTGAGAAAAAGCTATCCGGTTTACAAGCAATGCTTCCATTGTTGGAAAGTGTTGTGCAATCTCAAAGACCACTTTTAATCATTGCCGAAGATGTAGAAGGTGAGGCTTTAGCTACTTTAGTAGTAAATAAACTGCGCGGCGGCTTAAAAGTTGCTGCTGTAAAAGCTCCTGGATTTGGTGATCGTCGTAAAGCCATGCTTGATGACATAGCCGTTCTAACTGCTGGCCAGGTTATATCTGAAGATCTTGGTGAAAAATTAGAAAATGTAACGCTTGATCAACTAGGTACCGCTAAAAAGGTAATTATCACTAAAGAAAATACTACTATTATTGATGGTTCCGGCGATGCTAAAGATATTACAGCTCGCTGCACTCAGATAAAAAATCAAATCGCTGAATCTGATTCGGATTATGATAAAGAAAAATTACAGGAACGTTTAGCTAAATTATCAGGTGGCGTTGCTGTATTAAAAGTTGGTGGAACAACTGAACTAGAAGTAAAAGAGAAAAAAGATCGTGTTGACGATGCTCTTAATGCTACTAGAGCAGCCATCGAAGAAGGTATTGTTGTAGGTGGTGGTGCTACATTATTATACGCAACCAAAGCTTTATCTAAGATTCAAGCTGTTAATCAAGATCAACAAGCAGGTATCAATATAGTGATAAGAGCTTTACAGGCTCCTCTTCGTAAAATTGTTGAAAATGCTGGAATAGATGGCGCGGTAGTTGCAGGTAAGCTTCTTGAAGGCAAAGATGAAAACATCATTTATGATGCACAAACATTAACATATGTTGATGCATTTAAAGCTGGTATTATCGATCCTGCAAAAGTTGTTCGCTCAGCACTTCAGGATGCTGCTTCTGTTTCTGGCTTGTTGATTACAACTGAAGCGGTTGTTTCTGATGAAGAAAAAAATGAAGACTCAGGATCTTCCAATATGGGCGGTGGCATGCCTGGTATGGGCGGCATGGGTGGTATGGGTGGCATGGGTGGCATGGGCTTCTAGTTCATACTTATATCATTCATATGGAAAAGGGCCGTTTTTACGGCCCTTTTTACTTTTTAACAAAGGTAACCACCCATAAATTAGCGAGCTATGGTAGAATTTTGGGTAGTTTCCATTTAAGTTTAGATCATTTTCTGATCTATTTTATAAGGTATTAGTTCTTTGAACTTCTCTTTATCATTTTTATATTTGGCAGGGCAGTTAGTATAAATCTTAGATAAGGCTGATTCAAGACGACTCTGCTATGGTAAAACACCAATGTAAACCTTATTCGAATCGTTACAAATCGCATTTGGCAAAATCATCAGACAACCCAACTTAGCTAACAATTTAGTTGCCACCTAAAATCAGGGAATGTCAGGTCAAGTGTAGAGTTTTACAACTATATTACTGAGCAATAAAATTAATTCGCGCGATAATCTTTAGTCCAAAAACCGCTCACAGATCAACTTCATCAGAATGCCTCCGCTCATTATAAAAACTACTCCCATCTGCTTTAACTACTTAACCGCATTCTTTTTCTTTATTGCATCGAATATGCCAACGCCTTGCGCAATTATCGATGAAATACCTCCAATATCATTAGCATTAGCAGGAAGCATTATTGTATTACTCTCCTTAGCTAGGCTTTTAAACGCATCTATATACTGCTCGGCAATACGCAAAGATACGGCATCGCTACCCCCTTGCGATCCAATGGCTTTAGCTACCGCAACTATGCCGTTAGCCGTTGCCTCAGCAACTGCTACAATAGCCTCAGCCTCACCTTTAGCGCGATTAATTTGATCAGTCATCGCACCCTCAGAGGCCAGAACAACCTCTGTTTTATCAGCTGTGGCTCTGTTGATTTGCGCATCGCGCTTACCTTCAGACTGCAATATCTCAGCACGCTTCTGGCGCTCAGCAGCAACTTGTAACTCCATAGCCTGAAGAACTGTAGCCGGAGGACTAATATCTTTTATTTCATAACGCATACATTGAATACCCCACGAGCTAGAGGCAGAATTTATAGCATTTACGATATTTATATTCAGGTTTTCACGCTCCTCAAAAGTTTTATCTAATGATATTCTTCCAATTTCAGAACGCATACTGGTTTGTGCTAACTGTGACAAGGCAAAATAAGCATCACTTACTCCATAGGACGCAGCTTTTGGGTCCACAATACGTACGTATAAAATACCATCAATATCTAAAGTTACGTTATCTACGGTTATCGCAGATTGCTGGGCAATTTCAATCACCTCTTCTTTTAGAGAGTGCTTATAGGCAACTCTTTGTAAAAAAGGGATTAATAAATTTAGGCCAGGCTCCAAAATTCTATCAAATTTACCTAAAGTTTCTACAACCCAGGCCTGCTGCTGAGGAACAATTTTAACACCTTTCCAGATTACAAGCGCAGCTATAAAACCTATTGCTAACCAAAACTCCATTATTCATCTCCTTTTATATCTACTTTCTTTACATTAACGTTATTTTTTAACAAAATCCTTATCCGTTGCAACAGTAACAACATTACCATCTATAAATTTAATATATACACCAGCACCCTTTTCCACCGATTCAACTTTATCATCAAAATCTAACCTGGCCTGTATAATAGTCCCTGACCATTTTACCTTGCCAATCTTATTTTTAGTTAATATGCCGCTTTGGACTTCGACCAAATCACCTACTATATTATTAAAGCCTTTAGATTTATTTTTAAAACTGAAATTCTTAAGTGGTATCCACAATATTGCAGCCCATATTAAAACAAAAGCCAGAAACAAAGAGAGCTGTTCCGCATAGCTGGATTGTTCTAAAATACCTAAATTTAGAAGCCCACCTATTGTAATAGCCGAAAGACCAACAAATAAAAAACCGGCGCCCGTTATAGCCATAGCCTCCAATACCAAGCACACTATCCCGAATGTTAACCATGTTACAATTATATTATTAGCAATAAGAGCTTCCATATTTTAACCAAAATTTGAACTAAAATTCGAACTAAAGTACTTTAACATTTTTAAAAAAAATCTGCACGACTAAGAAGTTAGTCAATATAAAACATATTGTCAATATATTGCAATAATTCCAACCACCAATTTGCCAGATATATAAATATGTTCTGTGAATATATTTTCATTGTATTTATCTATTATTTTATAGAATATATTCAATATATGGTCTATTAGAAGCTTCATTTAACGCTCTGGGTTTACGTCCCATGAAGCTCAAGAAGGGAAGAATCATGACTGAATATGTCGTATCGGCAATGTATCACTTTGCTAATTTAGATGATTATAAAGATATCCAACAACCTTTGCTTAAAAAAATGCAGGATAATGGCGTTAGAGGCAGCCTGCTTCTTGCGCGCGAAGGCATTAACGGGACAATAGCCGGAACTCGAGAAGATGTTGACGAAGTTATAAATTTTATCAAAAGCGATTTGCGCCTAAAGGATATTATAACTAAAGAGTCATTCACCAATAAAATACCTTTTGGTCGCTCGAAAGTGCGTCTTAAAAAAGAAATTGTAACCATGGGTGTAGAAAATATTGACCCAAAACAAATTGTAGGAACATACATCAAACCACAGGATTGGAACGATTTAATTTCAGATCCTGATGTATTAGTTATAGATACCAGGAATGAATATGAGATAGCTATCGGTAGCTTTAAAAACGCCATTAATCCTCACACGGAATCATTTAGACAATTTCCAAAATACGCGCAAGAACAACTGCTGGACAAAAAGAATAAAAAAATCGCCATGTTCTGCACCGGTGGTATCAGATGTGAAAAATCCACCGCCTACCTAAAACAGCAGGGTTTTAAAGATGTCTACCATCTGGAAGGAGGTATTCTAAAATATCTGGAAGAAATACCGCAGGCCGAATCACTGTGGCAAGGAGAATGCTTTGTATTTGATGCAAGAGTTGCAGTAAAACACGGCTTAGAACAAGGTCATTACGATCAATGTTTTGCATGTCGCATGCCAATCACACATGAGGATAAAAAACATGAGCATTACGAAAAAGGAGTTAGCTGTCATCATTGCTATAATAGAAGAACTCCAGAACAATTAAAACGCTACGAAGACAGAGAAAAACAAATACAATTAGCCAAATCAAAAGGTGAAGAGCATATCGGAGGCCAAGTAGCTAAAATAATAGAAAACAGACGTAAGTTAAAAAAATACAGCAAAACAGCAAAGCTAACTAATTTACTTAAATAATTTTAGCCTTATTTTGGCTTTTATCATTTTATATTTCTGCTATACAGAATATATGGTTAATCTTTATGATATCTTATATAAAGAACCGGCTCTAAAACGCTATCAGATGCCTAGTGAGCTGGAAGGTCTTGCTCGCAAACTGGTCTTGTCAGGTCGAATGCGCGTGGAGGCTTATGAACAATCTAACTTTGTACGCTTTTCCAGGCCATCAGAGGGTGTAAACAGAACCTTTAGTTACCGCGAATTATGCGATGCTACCCATTTAGAAAGAACTAAACAGATTATAAGAAATAGTCTATCCGGTCATTTTAACGGCATCTATTTAGAAGAAAAGGTCACAAGTGAGTTTGTAAGATTACAAGAAGAAGTTAAAAAAATATTCGGCATAGACAGTAAAACCGAACTAATGCTGGCGCGCGTGATTGTGCAAACAGCAGAACCTGTGGTGATCATGTTATTACTTGAAGAACATGCCGATCTTTTTATATCATATTCTTATAATATCGGAGATATGCTTGATATTCAAGCCTGGAAAGATGTAGGTAGCAATAGCGGATTACAAAGTGTCGATATGTTAGGGGCCGGAGTATTCATTTCATGCGACGGGGATCCATTTGTGTCAAATAGTGAAAAAAGGCATAACGGAGAAGGATTTAACGCCTTGGCACGTCTAATGATAATCGGAGGGCAGGAATTAGGGCATTTTGCCGATCTGATCCGAAATGAAAACGGTATCAAAGTAGGCAGGCACTCTGCTTATGCACATAGGCCAAAAAAACAGGTCGGAATAAGCAGACTCGATGATATTGATAATTGTTATAGAATATTGGACAATCTTAATAAACTAGGCCTTCAGAATTTGAAAGATTTGGAAAGCCGTTTGCATTTTTTTATCGATAAAAAGCGCAAAGGATTTGTCCGTATAAGTGCATCCATAAGGGTGTATTTCATAACTCGTAAAATTATAGCTAGTTATAAGAAATATAATTTAAAATTTCTCAAGGATATTAAAAAAGATAAGTATAATCATATTGGGTGCAAAATATCCGACATGATATTGGATATGTTATTTAATTTAGAACCAAAAGCAGACGTGTACAAACGATCAAACCCTAAGGAGGAGGAAGCGATAGCTTGTATAGAAGCATTAGCGCGCGTCCCTCAACAAGTAAACAAATGGGGTCATACAGTCACAAAAGCCATGACGCCTAATCTTTATCAAATATACTACCAGCAGGTTATTCCATCTTGTATTAAGGCCTATGAAAATATTTCTAATAAACCATATAATTTCAAAGTCTCCAACAAGATGCTACCATACAGAATTATTCAACGCCTTTTTGCACCAGACTAGGAATAATCTTATAAAACTTGCCAAGACTACCGTTTTTGGTTATGACTTTTCAATAAAATAACCAAGAGGGTATCATGAGTACAAAAGTAGTAATTGTTGCGGCAACCAGAACTCCGATAGGCAATTTTAACGGCTCTTTTTCAAACCTTCCAGCTCACAACATAGGTGCTGGCATTATAAGAAGAATAGTAGAAGATAGTAAGGTTGATAAATCTGATATATCAGAAGTAATAATGGGGCAGATACTAACTGCCGGCTGCGGTCAAAATCCTGCGAGGCAGGCTGCTGTTTTAGCAGGGTTACCTTATGAAGTTCCAGCATGGACAATGAACCAGGTATGCGGCTCTGGTTTGCGTACAGTAGCATTGGGAGCGCAGGCTATACTTGCGGGTGACAGCAAAATTGTAATTGCTGGAGGTCAAGAAAACATGACTTTATCGCCACACGCCCTTCATTTAAGATCCGAACTGAAAATGGGTAATACTGAAATGGTGGATACCATGATAAAAGACGGACTTTGGGATGCATTTAATAATTATCACATGGGTAAAACAGCGGAAAATATCGCTCATGATTTTAAGATATCAAGGCAGGAACAGGACGAGTTTGCTTGTAACTCACAAAACAAGGCGGAGAAAGCCATTAACAATGGCGCTTTTAAAAATGAAATCACCTCGGTAACAGTTCCTAACAAAAAAGGCGAAATCGTAGTTGATAAGGATGAGTTCCCTAGAGCAGGTGTTACCATCGAAGCATTAAGTCAGTTACGTCCGGCATTTGACAAAGAAGGAACAGTAACAGCGGGTAACTCCTCTGGTATTAATGATGGCGCGGCTGTAGTACTATTAATGTCATCCGAGGAGGCAAAAAAAAGAGGTTTAACACCACTTGCTGCTATTCGATCTTTTGCACAGGCCGGGGTTAATCCAGGAATCATGGGAACCGGTCCTATCCCAGCCGCACGCAAGGCATTAGAAAAGGCAGAGTGGAGAGTTGATGACTTAGATTTAATAGAGGCCAACGAGGCATTTGCTTCGCAGGCAATAGCTGTAAACAGGGAAATGGGCTGGAATATTAATAAGGTTAATGTAAACGGCGGGGCCATAGCGCTTGGTCATCCAATCGGCGCATCAGGAGCTAGAATACTGGTAACCTTATTACATGCGATGCAGGCAAGAGATGCTGGCAAAGGCTTAGCTACGCTATGCATTGGTGGAGGGATGGGTGTTGCTATGTGTTTAGAAAGATACTAAAACAAAAAAATGGCTTTATAGAGCTATTTTCTTTTTATTCTATTTACCATAATAGCCATTGGGGTCATAGTTAAATCTCTTAAACCATCTACGGTTGATAGTGACTTTAGAATTTTTCCGGTATCAATCATTAATTCACGTATTACAACCTTTTCTTGAACTTCTCCTTCTTCATGTATTAAAGATAGTCTTCTTAGGGAATAGAGTCCTATAACAGAAGATATTAAAAAGAAAAAATCCCAGTGTTTTATTAGCAACGTATTTATGGCTGTTTCACCGAAAGCATCTTGCCAATGAATAGTTAATGACAGAGTTTTACTTTCAAAATAATCCGCAAAGAATCCTCCGAACAAAGGAGCTACACCTGCAGAAAAAGATGATAATATAGTATTTACAGCCAAGAAAGAAGTAGCGCTCTCGCTAGGTGTTAGCTTCATTGCTATATTTGCTGTTGTTAAACTTACACCAGCCATAGCAATACCCATAAGAACGTGAAGTACTATCAACATTAAAGTGGTATAGGGGTGTTTATCGGGAAATGTTGTGAACGTCCAGCAGAATATACAAAATATAAAGAGAGAACCACAAATACCAAGCACCGCTTTATTACTATATAAATCGGAGTATTTACCCCATGTCTTAATAGAAATAGCACTTATAAGTTGCCCCATCAAAGTTATGGCTACAACAAAAATCATATTATATTCAAGGGTTTTTATCATATAAACAGCAAAAAATGGCGCTGCCAGATTTACAGCAAAATTCCACGACATTAAAAATCCAATTAATTTACGGAAATTTTCATTTTTGAGCGGTTCTTTTAAAAATTTTAATGTTAGCTTTGTATGATAACTATTAATTTCCGGCTCACGCATTGCGGGGTGAGGGATCTTAAGAATAAGAGTGGAGCTAACCATACCAGCCAAGAACCCCGATACATATAAAAATGAATAGCCGTATAAAGGTGAATCAGGGTTTTGATGAATCCACCAATCAAGAAAGAATCCGGCAGATAATCCGACAAGAGCTGAAACTGAAGTTGTATAAAACAAGCGCTTTGCAAAAAAGGAGCCCAAAATAACTTTTGGAACGAGGTCTCGCATCCATGAATTCCAGGCACAACCTGCCATCGCACCAACGCTATATCTCATAGCAACCGCT
>JBIKME010000178.1:0-3154 GCA_044359415.1 Rickettsiales bacterium
TTATCTATTCTAGGCAGATTCTGCATCACAACACGACCGCTACCAATATTCATATGACCAACTTCAGAGTTACCCATCTGTCCATCCGGCAAACCAACTGACAAACCCGAGGTTTCCAATAATGAATTTGGCTTATTAGCAATCAACTCATCGAAAAACGGTGTGCTGGCATTTGATATGGCATTATCATCGGCAGCCTGGCGATAACCCCACCCATCTAAAATACACAAAACAACCGGTCCTGATTTATTCATTATCTTACTCATAATATTTTTCGATATATTTTTAAACTACGGTACTATTATAAAACACTAATTTCAAAAACACTACATGTCAGACATAACATTCATTCCTAAATTTGATAACGCCTCTTTTAATTGTGGATCTTCAATATCATCCAAGATTTGATGTAATTGTTCTTTTTTATTTTCAGATATATTACGACTTATTTTGTCTTTTTTAGCTTTTAAATTTATCTGTCCGCCGGGGCGCTGTGTTATTACAATTTTAGCTATTGCTTTATAGCCAAAATATCGCGCTATTTTTTCTAAAACTATTTCTTTCATATATTCCAGCTCCAAGGCTACACCGCTGTCATATGTTTCAATATATAAAGTTCCGTTATCTTTACTTTGTCTATAAAATGATATTTTTTTAGGTGTACTTCTATTTCCGTATTCAATGCCTACTATTACATTCCAATCGGATATTAATTTATTTTCCGACAGGCCTCTTTTTCTAAAAATAGGCTTAGTAATTACATTGAGGCTTTGAGATAACTCTGTAGGTCCCGCATATCTTGTTGTGCTGGAATTTTTATAAGTTATCATTTAACCAAATACCTAAATTCATTTACTATTGCACGGTAAATATCTTTTTTAAAAACAACTATCACTTCCGGTAATTTATCTATATCAATCCATTTCCACTGACAAAATTCAGGATTACCGGTATTAATGTCAATCACCGAATCATCTGCGCATAATCTATAAACAAACCATTTCTGCTTTTGTCCTCTATATTTACCATCCCAAATTATGGGTATTAATTCTTGAGGTAAATCGTAGTAATACCATTTTGCTGACATTGCAACAAACTTGACTTTATCAGTTCCAACCTCTTCTTGTAGCTCTCTTAGAGCAGCATCCTGCAAAGCCTCACCATCTTCAACGCCTCCTTGCGGCATTTGCCAAGCTTCACTTCTCGTATCTATTCTTTTTCCGACAAATACTTTATTATTTTCATTTAATAACATAATTCCCACACCTAAGCGATATGGCAATTCTTCAGCTGCCTTCAATTTACTAATTCCTTTTTAACATTAATAATTTCTTTACCTAATATCAAGGAAACAGGTGCTACATTAAAATTTTTATCATGATTATCAGATAACCACTTTATTAAGAATTGTAAAACATTAGGGTAAGATTGCAACATCACAACCGCAAAGCCATTTTTTGTTGCAATCTCTTCAAATTGGTTAAATTTTAAAGCAACATCTTGATCTAAGATGGGATCATTCAAATATATATCCGGTACAATAATAGGATATTGCATTTCATCAGCAATTTGCAATATAGCAGGATTAATATTTTTATTAGCATATATAAAATATTTATTCTGCTGCCGCAAAGCAGACACCAATGTTTTTGTATATAGCAAATCGCTTGTAAAAACCTCATCATAACCTGAATATGCGGCGACATAATTATCAGATTTATTAGTTATTTTATTCAACTGGTCTATATTTTGATCCAAAGATAATTTAGTGCTAAGTGTATATTGCCCATTATTGTTATTATCAGATGTTTGCATTGGAATATTGATTATAAAATCGTGCCCGTCTTGCTGTAAATTTTCTATCCATGATTGTTTATTATCACCATATAAAGAAAAACCCAAAGTAATAAAATCAGGTAAATTCATAGCTAATTCGGTTACAGGCTTATTTGAACCTAAGCCGGTAACTATAAAGAAAATAGTAGGCTTATCACTAAGTTCTGCAATATTTATTACATCCGGCTTACTTACATTTTGCAAATCACCATTATTTAAAAGAGCATTGGTGGCATCTGGTTTTTCTTCTGTTGTAATATATTCCTCAAATGAAGTATCACTAGATGAAACACCACCAGATGCAATATCGTGAGAAGTATTTTTTTCTACATTTGAATTAGCATTCTTATCGTATGTTTTAAAGCTATTGATATTAACTTCTACTCTACGGTTAAATAACATAGCCTCTTCAACCCTAGTATCTTTTCCCCAAAAGAAAATAAAGGCTACAAAAAAAGCATAAGTAGCTATCAATATCAGAAGTCTTAACAACAACAGGCAAGAGTTATTTATACAAACAACAGAATTTTTAGACATCAAATCGGCTCTCATTTTAATTTAATGTAACTATTTACATTTTATTATTAATACTATCAAAAATATTAATACCCCTTAATAAATCAATAGCTCTTCCGATTTGATAGTCGGTATCATAAGCTGACTCACTAACTTCTTTATTTTTAGCTTCTTTATCTTTAGCTTCAGTGTCTACAGCTTCCGTTTGATCATCTGCATTTTTCAAATGCTTACGAAGGCTAGACTCAGAGGTTAATTTATTATCCTTTATCATTTCAATTTTAGCTTGTTCGACCACTATATCAGGATCAATACCTTGCGCCTGAATAGACCTGCCGGAAGGGGTATAGTATCTTGAAGTAGTTAATCGCATAGCTCCTTTACTAACCGACAAAGGAATTACAGTTTGAACCGATCCTTTTCCAAAAGACTTGGTACCAATAATAATAGCACGCTTATGATCCTGCAATGCGCCTGCTACTATTTCCGAAGCAGAAGCAGAGCCGCCATTTATAATCACAACTATTGGTTTACCGTCGATAATATCACCTTTTGAAGCATTAAATCTCTTATTACTATCCGCCACACGCCCCCCGGTAGATACTATCTCTCCTCTTTCTATAAAAAGGTCTGAAACCTCAATAGCTTGATCTAACAATCCTCCGGGATTGTTTCTTAAATCTAAAACAACACCTTTAAATTTATCTCCTATATCATTACGAATTTTAGTGATTTCTTTACCTACAGACTCAGCAGTAAGCTCAGAAAAAGAAGTAATACGTACGTAAGCTACATCATTCTC
>JBIKME010000006.1:0-14241 GCA_044359415.1 Rickettsiales bacterium
CCTAATGTTAGGACCGGTAGCAGAGTTTATTAATACAAGAGTCTAATATGAAAAAATATTTTTTAATGCTCTTCATATTTAGCACTACTGGCAACAAAGCTTATGGCGTTTCTGACTACACGGAATGGATGCTGAAAATTGGCTATAATTTCTATAACAATACAATATCTGTTATATATCAGGATACCGACATTATCGATAATGTTTGTACCGTCGGCTGTGGCGCAACCGCAGTTCTTGGTATTTCAAGGCAATTCTAGGGAGTAGGTTTATGAAAAAACATCCACGTAAACAACAATATATGGAATTAAAAAATGCCCTGTTATTGTCATTTTTGCGCCTTTCGCCAAAATATCAGGCACGCAACCCTGTAATGTTCCTAGTCTTTGTAGGATCTATAGTAACCACTATGATTTTAGGTTATTACATTTACACACCAGGTAACTACTCATTAAGTTTTGTAGGCCAGATTTGTTTTTGGCTATGGTTTACCGTAATTTTTGCTAATTTTGCCGAAGCACTTGCCGAAGGAAAAGGAAAGGCGCAAGCCGCAAGTCTTAAACAATCTCGCAAAGATGTAATAGCAAAAAAGCTGATGAAGGCTGATAATAAAGAAAAATTTGAAGAAGTTTCTGCTGTTGATCTTCACCGCGGCGATATCGTTATTGTCTTCGCAGGAGAATATATTCCGTCAGACGGTCAGGTAATTGAAGGCGTTGCATCAATTGATGAAAGCGCCATTACTGGTGAAAGCGCTCCGGTTATCCGTGAAAGTGGTGGAGACCGAGACGCTGTGACAGGTGGAACAAGAGTATTATCTGATTGGTTGGTGATTAAGATTACCTCTGACCCAGGAGAATCTTTTCTCGATAAAATGATTAGTCTGGTAGAAAGTGCAAAACGCCAAAAAACTCCTAATGAAATCGCACTTTCTATACTGCTTTCTGCTATGACTATTATTTTCCTATTGGTCTGCGTAACATTACTGCCTTTTTCTATTTTTAGCGTCAAGGAATCCGGTCAGGGAGAGATTGTTAGCATCCCCGTGTTAATTGCTCTGCTGGTATGCCTTATTCCAACTACCATAAGCGGCTTACTTTCTGCGATCGGGATATCCGGCATGCAAAGACTTATCAGCGCTAATGTAATAGCAACTTCAGGTCGCGCCGTGGAAGCAGCCGGTGACGTAAATGTACTCCTGCTTGATAAAACAGGAACAATTACCATAGGAAATAGACAGGCAGTAGCTTTTTATCCGGCTAATAGCATTACTGAATTTGAGCTAGCGGAATCGGCAGCTCTCTCTTCACTTGCTGATGATACGCCGGAAGGAAAAAGTATTATTACACTGGCTAAAGATAAATACAGAATATCATTACCATCTATAGATGGACTTGATGCAACTTTTATCCCTTTTTCCGCAGAAACACGCATTAGTGGAATAACATTGCAAGATCGTACAATTTTCAAAGGAGCAGGTGATGCCATACAAAAACATATCGGTACAGATAATATTATAGCAAAAGATGTTATGCAAAAGCTTGAATCCGTTGCCCGTCAAGGAGGAACACCTCTTCTGGTTGTAGAAGATAAACGCTTACTAGGCGTAGTCCACTTAAAAGATATTATAAAACCAGGTATTAAACAGCGTCTCTCAGAGCTTCGTACCATGGGTATAAAAAGCGTTATGATTACTGGCGACAACCCATTAACCGCAACCGCTATTGCAGCCGAAGCCGGAGTGGATGATTTTATCGCTGAAGCAACACCGGAAAGCAAATTAAAATATATCCGAAAAATGCAGGACGGTGGCGAACTGGTGGCAATGGTTGGAGATGGTACTAATGATGCCCCTGCACTGGCACAAGCAGATGTAGCCGTTGCGATGAATAGCGGAACACAAGCTGCAAAAGAAGCTGCTAATATGGTTGATTTAGATTCCGATCCTACCAAGCTGATTGAGGTGGTAGAAATCGGAAAACAGCTACTCATGACACGAGGAGCACTCACAACATTTAGCCTTGCAAATGATATTGCCAAATATTTTGCGATTATTCCAGCAGCATTTGTAACTACTTACCCATCTCTTTCTGCACTAAATATAATGAATCTGGCTTCGCCGGAAAGCGCAATATTATCAGCCGTTATTTTTAATGCACTGATAATTGTCGGGCTAATTCCACTAGCACTAAAAGGTGTAAAATACAGTCCGCATAATGCATCATCACTACTTCGAAAGCATGTAATTATTTATGGTCTTGGTGGAGTTATTGTTCCTTTTATCGGAATAAAAATTATCGACCTATTTATATCAGTAACAGGAATTATATAAGGAGAATTTATGTTATTATCATTACGTCAGGTTACTGTTGTTTTATTTGCATTTTTTATACTATGTGGTGGAATTTATCCTCTTGTGGTGACCGGTATAGCAACATTTATTTTTCCGTTACAAATAGAAGGAAGTTTTATCAAAGACGAAAAAGGTAAGATTCTAGGGTCAAAACTTATTGGCCAGCATTTTTCGGACCCTAAATATTTTTGGGGCAGATTATCTGCTACCTCACCTATACCTTATAATGCTGCAGCTTCTGGCGGATCTAACTTAAGCAACGGATCTAGTCAATTACTTGATATTGTTAAAAAACGTATCACCGCCCTTAAAGAAGCAGATCCTGAAAACACTTTACAGATACCTGTTGATTTAGTCACAGCCTCAGCTAGTGGTCTTGATCCTCATATCAGCATAGCAGCAGCAAATTATCAGGCTAAACGTATAGCGAAATTACGGGGAATTTCTATAGATAAAGTTTATGAACTTATTGATAAATACAGTGAAGGTAGAATAATGGGTATATTGGGTGAGCCGGTGGTAAATGTGCTAGAATTGAACCTGGCTTTAGACGGTAAAATATAATTAAGGAACTGATTTGGAAAAATTTATACTTTTGATATTGTTTCTTTTTATAGCAATGATAGTGTTTTATACGCCGTTAAATAAAAGCCTTTTTTATATCTTAAACATTGTGCTGTTTGGATTTTTGTGTTTTGTCTATCGATTAGTTAATGCTAAATGGTCTCTTGCTATTTTTGAAAAAACTTTGATATTAGTTGTGTTTTACCGCCGAAAATTAAATATAAATAATTCACTTATCACAACAATGGAGGCATCATGACACGTCCTGATCCTGATAAATTGCTTGAAAAAATTCAGCAAGAACAAAAAACATCCGGCTGCGGTACGCTCAAGATTTTTTTTGGTGCTTGTGCGGGTGTGGGCAAAACCTATGCTATGTTAAACGAAGCACAACAGCGCTTACGTGATGGAGTTGATGTGGTTGTAGGTCTGGTGGAAACACACGGGCGTGATGATACCTTAAATATGCTCGAAGGATTAACACAAATTCCTCGCAAAATATTTTTCCATCGCGGCATAGAAATGCATGAATTTGATTTGGATGAGGCCATTAACAGAAAACCGGCATTACTACTACTTGATGAACTTGCCCATACTAACGCACCAGGCTCCCGTCATCCTAAGCGCTGGATGGATGTGGAAGAGTTACTAAAACGCGGGATAGATGTTTATACTACTCTTAACGTACAGCATTTGGAGAGTATAAATGATTTGGTAGCAAGAACTTCTGGTATACAGGTCAAAGAAACCGTACCTGATAGGGTTTTTGATCAAGCCGAGCATGTGTCACTTGTAGATATTCCTACCGATGAGCTTCTAAACCGTTTAAAATCAGGTAAAGTTTATATTGCAGAACAGGCTAGAAAAAATGCGGCGGATAATTTTTTTGAAAAACGGAACCTGATTGCATTACGTGAACTGGCTCTGCGTCGAACTGCTGAGCGTGTTGATGCTCAAATGGGTATTGAAACAACGACCGGTGGGCGTGAAACTATGCTTTCGGAAAAAATAATGGTATGTGTTGGACATGATTCGGTTTCAACTCGCCTTATTCGTCATGCAAAACGTGTTGCCACACGAATGCGAGTGCCTTGGTTTGCCGTTTACGTTGAAACCGGCAGGCACTACCGTTTAGGCAAAAAAAACCAGGAAACAGTAGAGCGTAATATGCAGCTTGCTGATCGCATGGGGGCAAATGTTATTTTTCTTAAGGGTGACAATGCTGTTGAAGAAATACTTACCTTTGCGCGTGAGCGTGCTATTTCCAGAATTCTGGTTGGTCTCAGACACCGAGGATGGCTAAGAGATCTTTTGGTTGGTACTTTGGCAGAAAAACTTATCCGCAAAAGCGGCAATGTCGAAATTAATGTTATTACGGAGGCTAGCGGTAAAAGGAACCTAAGTCTGCTATTTCCTACTTTAAGCGCAAAACCAAGTGGGTTTGTATATGCAATAATTGCAATCTTTTTGTGTACTATAGTATTACTACCTTTTCAACAACAAATAGAACCAATAAATCTGGTAATGGTATACCTGATAGTAGTAATGCTAGTGGCTTCACGCTTTGGTACTTGGCCTTCAATATTAGCCTCAACACTTGGCGTGGGTACATTTAATTTCTTTTTTATCGAACCTTACCATACATTTAATGTTCGTTACCAAGGTTACCATTTAACATTTGCAGTTATGTTTATTTCCAGCCTTCTTATCGGCTCAATCGCCTCACGCTTACGCTTACAGGCAATGTTTTATAGACAAAAGGAAACTGAAATACGGCATCTTTTTTCTCTAGCTAAAGCTCTTTCTTCCACACGCAGCCATGAAAGCATGGCATCATCTGCAGCAAAATATGTCGGAGACGCACTTAATTCAGTTGTAATGATTTGGCTCCCTTCGGAATCCGAAGGTCTAAAACTTATTTCAAGCGTTGATATGAAACTCGATTTACGTGAAAAAAGTGCTGCCGGGTGGGCCTTTGAAAATGGTCAGCAATCCGGATCTGGAACGGACACGTTATCCTCTGCAAAAGGCCGCTATATGCCACTTATGGAAGAAGATCAAGTCGTGGGCGTAATGAGCATAATTCCTTTAAAAGAACAGGAATTACAACCGGAACAAATAACAATGCTTGAAGCATTTGCTACAATCATCGCTATTTCTCTCCAACGCGCTACTAAATCTTTAGAAGCTGAACAAAGCAGGATAGAAGCAGAAGCACAGAAACTTCGTAATACATTACTGCAATCAGTATCGCATGATTTAAGGACACCTCTTGTTTCAATAAGCGGCCTTTCCAGCGAATTGCTGTCAAAAAAAGGTTACCTTCCGGAAAATTCTGAAGAAATGGTAAAAACCATTTACAACCAAAGCTCAAGGCTTGCTAAAATGGTAAAAAATATCCTTGATATTACTGGACTTGAATCTGGGAAAATGACATTAAATAAGCAGCCTTATTTTCTTGAAGAAATTATCGGTTCTGCCTTAATGCGATTAAAAAATACAATACCTGAAAATGCCGTAAATTTTAATATCCGCACCAAGGAATTGATTGAAGTAGACGGACTGCTTATTGAACAGGTTTTCACTAACTTACTTGAAAATGCAGTCAAATATAACAGATCTACTTTGCAAGTAACAATTTCCGTAGAGGATAAAACAAAACATCTACAAATATACGTGCTTGATAATGGCCCAGGCATCATCAAGGGCGAGGAAGTTGCTATATTTGAGAAATTTCACAAAGGAACCAAAGAAGGTACAGGCCTTGGTCTGCCTATATGTAAATCTATTATAGAAGCGCATGGCGGCCAGATATGGGCTAAAAGCCCTGAAGGCGGAGGTGCTATGTTTATCTTTACATTACCAAAAAGCAAAACTCCTATGCCTATCATTAATGAGGAAGAAGAAAATGGTTGATAATAATTATTATGCTCCAGTAATACCTATACTAGTCATCGAAGACGAACCGGAAATACAGAAATATCTGGAAAGCTCCCTAAAGTCACATGACTATAAAGTAACAGTAGCAGAAGATGGTCGCATTGGTTTGCAGCAAGCAGTTGCATCACATCCGGAACTTATCATCCTTGACCTTGGTTTACCCGACATGGATGGACAGGATGTTGTAAAACAAATCAGGACATGGAGCACAATACCTATTATTGTACTCTCAGCTCGTGGCCAGGAACAGGAAAAAATCGAAGCACTCGAAAGTGGTGCTGATGATTATCTCACTAAACCTTTTGGCCTCGGAGAGCTCTTGGCCCGTATGAAAGTTGCTCTACGTAATGCGAAGCGCAACAAAGAAGGTAAGATTGAAACTTACTACTACAAAAAACTTAAGGTAGATACGGAAAAAAGGATAGTTACATTGGGAGATACTATAATCCACCTAACCCCTACCGAATACCAACTACTTTCCATATTGGTAAAACATTCCGGAAAAGTGGTAACATATTCACAACTGCTTAAGGAAATCTGGGGAAAACACTCCCAAGAAAATAATAACTACCTGCGAATCCACATGCAACATCTTCGCCAAAAAATAAAAGATGAACCACTTAAACCAACTTATATAATTACCGAGCCGGGAATTGGTTATAGACTTAATGCTTCAGGGGATTGAAATTTTAAATCTATTTTAATTTTTATTATCACCTGCATTCTTACCGGATTGTTTAGTATTTCTAATATTATAATTAATTTTGCTAAAATTATTCCCCTATTTTAGCAGCATATTTTAGGCAATGAATCAATATTGGTAAATTACCATTGACTTGGTGTTGAATATAGCCTATAAGCTTTGTGTAGTATTATATAACAGGCTAAAGGAGAGGTCTATGCTGTCCATGAAAGCCAAATATGCGTTACGTGCGTTGATGGTAATGGCAAAAAATGAGAAGAAAATGCTTGCAGCTAAAACCATTGCAAAAGATGCGGATATACCTCAGAAGTTCCTTGAAAATATATTACAGGAACTTCGTCATCAAGGAATAGTTGAAAGCAAACGCGGTATTTTTGGCGGCTATTTTCTTATCGTTCCTGCTTCCAAGATTTTCGTAGGAAATCTTATCAGAATGCTAGACGGTCCGCTTGCTCCTATACGCTGTGCCAGCATAACTGCTTATCAAAAATGTGATGATTGCATAGATGAAAAAACTTGTGCTATACGCTATACGATGATGGAGGTAAGAAATGCAATTTCAAATGTTCTTGATAATAAGTCCTTGCTTCAAATGATGAATAAAAAATAATTATCAGTACTATAAAAAGACCATTTTAAGTCTAAAATAACTAGCAAAAAAGGTAATTAATTTTAATTTACCAATATAAAAAATAAAGATTATATGATAAATTCTACTCAAAAAAATAAATATTTAATCAGACTCAGTCAAACTATACAGAGCCTCTTCATCGGAATTATAAAAAAAACCGTATTACACAAATATAAAATTACGAAATATAAAATTACTATGTACAATTTTCTGCGCTTAGAAAATATAATCTTTTTGTTCGGAATATCTCGTAGTTTTCTTACAAAGACATTTTCAAACAAAAGGCCAGCTATGTGGCAAAAAAATATTAGTCCTATCTTTAAGACGGTCTCACCGCTTAGTTTTTACCAGGTCAATGAATTTCTAACAAAAAATACTTTAAAACAACAATATGGATGTAATTTTAAGAAGGAGATAAGTATGATTTATTTACCTATTTTACGCTGGAGTATCCTAAGCGCTATAATGGTTGCGGCTTTACTTTACCTACTTCCAGGAAAAGCGCACTCAGAGGAAACAAAGAGTATATTAAATGTTTCTTACGATTCCACAAGAGAGCTATACGAACAGCTAAACCCAATATTTATAAAGCAGTGGAAGGAAAAAACCGGCGAAGATATAACGATTAAACAATCGCACGGCGGATCTGGTAAACAAGGGCGAGCAGTGACTGACGGCCTTCCTGCTGATATAGTTTCTTTAGCTCTAGCATACGATATTGATGCTATTTCTACAAAAACAGGAAAAATACCAGCAAACTGGCAATCACGCCTTGAACATAACTCCTCTCCTTATACATCTACTATTGTATTTTTGGTACGCAAGGGTAATCCAAAGAATATAAAAGACTGGGATGATCTTGTAAGAGATGGTATGCAAGTCATTACACCTAATCCAAAAACTTCCGGCGGTGCACGCTGGAACTATTTGGCGGCTTGGGCTTACGCTAAGAAAAAATTTAGCGACGATGAAACTAAAACAAAAGAGTTTATGAAATCCTTGTTTCGTAACGTACCGATTTTAGATACAGGAGCCCGCGGCTCTACTACAACTTTCGTACAAAGAGGAATCGGTGATGTATTCATATCATGGGAAAATGAGGCTTTCCTTGCTAAAAGTGAATTGGGTAAAGATCAGTTTGAAATTATAGTGCCTTCCATAAGTATTTTAGCAGAACCTCCAATCACAGCTGTAGAAGCTAATGCAATTAAAAAAGGTAATTTAGATGCTGTAAATGCTTACCTGCAATTTTTATACACCAAAGAAGCGCAGCAAATTATCGCCAAAAATTACTACCGCCCAATTGATAAAGATGTAGCTGAACAATTTTCTGATAAGTTCCCACATGTCAATCTAATTAAGGTTGATGATTTTGGCGGATGGATGAAAGCACAAGAAAAGCATTTTAACGATGGTGGAACTTTTGACGAAATTTATAAGAGGTAGTTGTTATGTCATCGTTTTCCATTCCAAGAATAACAAAGAGGCATAGCGTAATTCCTGGTTTTGGTATTACACTCGGCTTTACGCTATTTTATTTAAGCTTAATTGTTTTAATTCCCCTGGCCGGCCTGTTCTTTAAAACGGCAGAAATGTCATTTGCTGATTTTTGGTCAACAATTACTGATTCAAGAATTATCCATGCCTATAAAATAAGTTTTGGTCTTTCATTTGCAGCAGCTCTTATAAATGCTGTTGGAGGGCTGATTGTTGCATGGGTATTGGTTCGCTACAAATTTCCCGGAAAAAAGTTGGTTGATGCCTGTGTTGACTTGCCTTTTGCTATGCCAACCGCGGTATCTGGCATCGCTCTAGCAGCTCTCTATGCGCCTAATGGATGGATTGGAAAAATTTTCTTCGACTTATTTGGCCTAAAAATATCCTTCACACCACTTGGTATAGCAATAGCTCTGGTTTTTATCGGACTTCCGTTTGTAGTGCGTACCGTTGAACCTGTATTAGAAGATTTAGACAAGGAAATCGAAGAAGCTTCAGCTAGTCTTGGTGCTAATCGTTGGCAGACTTTCTACAAAGTCATATTACCGCAGGTATTCCCGGCACTGTTAACAGGCTTTGCTATGGCTTTTGCCCGTGCACTTGGCGAATATGGTTCTGTTATTTTTATTGCAGGTAATATGCCATATGTGTCTGAAATTGTTCCACTTGTTATAATAATAAAACTCGAGCAATACGACTATACGGGAGCTACAGCCATTGCGCTGGTTATGCTTGCAGCATCTTTCCTTATGCTTCTTGTAATTAACTGGCTCCAGAAGTGGAACCGTCTAAAAAGGGAGGCGTAATATGAACAAAATGACCCCTGTATCAGAACCTTTGTTAATTCGCATTGCGTTAACCTGCTTTGCCATAGCATTTTTAGGACTTCTAGTGCTATTGCCTATGGTTGCGATATTTATAGAAGCATTCCGGCATGGATTTGATGCTTACGTCTCAGCTCTGACAGACAGTGACGCACTCGCGGCTATCCGCCTCTCATTGCTGGTATCTGCTATTGCCGTCCCCCTAAACCTCATATTTGGTATTGCAGCTTCATGGGCAATTGCTAAATTCGAGTTCACTGGCAAACATTTTCTTATTACTATGATTGACCTACCTTTTTCTGTTTCTCCGGTCATTTCAGGATTAATATATATACTGCTGTTTGGAGCTCACTCACAATTTGGCGGTTGGCTAATTAATAATGATATCCAGATTGTTTTTGCTGTACCTGGAATTGTCCTGGCTACCGTCTTTGTGACATTTCCTTTTGTAGCTCGCGAGCTTATTCCGCTCATGCAAGAGCAAGGTAGCGAGGAAGAAGAGGCAGCTATCATGCTAGGTGCTTCTGGTTGGAAAACTTTCTGTCTCGTAACGCTTCCCAATATAAAATGGGGATTGCTTTATGGCGTTCTACTATGTAATGCAAGAGCTATCGGAGAATTCGGCGCAGTATCGGTGGTATCAGGGCATATAAAAGCAATGACTAATACAATCCCACTTCACGTAGAGATTCTCTACAACGAATATAATTTTCAAGCAGCGTTTGCAATGGCTTCCATTCTAACTTTGTTGGCATTGGTAACGCTGGTATTAAAATCTATTATTGAGCTGCGTTTTAGCGGCAATAAAAAAATACATTAGAGGTACATAATGGGCATACATGTTAAAAATATAGAAAAGAATTTTGGTACGTTTAAAGCACTAGATAACGTTTCATTAAAAATAAACTCAGGTGAACTTGTGGCACTCCTTGGACCTTCAGGTTCAGGTAAAACAACTCTTTTGCGTATTATTGCCGGTCTTGAATTTGCCGACAAGGGTGAATTAATCCTAAATAGCGAAGAAGCACATGGTAAACACGTTCGCGATCGCAACGTAGGATTCATGTTCCAACATTACGCGCTGTTTAAGCATATGACTGTATTTGAAAATGTTGCCTTTGGCCTAAACGTTATGGATAAGAAGAAACGACCATCCGAAGCTGAAATTAGCCAAAAGGTCTTAAAACTTCTAAAATTGGTACACTTAGAAGGCTTGCAGGAACGCTATCCGTCGCAACTTTCCGGTGGGCAGAGGCAGCGCGTGGCTCTTGCCCGCTCTTTGGCAGTACAACCAAAAGTATTGTTACTGGATGAGCCTTTTGGAGCTCTTGATGCAAAAGTTAGAAAAGAATTACGTCGTTTTATGAGACGCCTACATGAAGAAATTAATGTGACTACCGTATTAGTGACTCACGACCAAGAAGAGGCAATGGAAGTTGCTGATCGTGTAGTAGTTATGAGCAACGGCAAGGTAGAACAAATAGGCACGCCAGATGAAGTATGGAATAAGCCTAAAAACGGTTTTGTATATGATTTTCTCGGCAACTATAATGAGTTTGAAGGATGGAAGGATAAAAACGGCGACATTCATCTGACTGAATATGATTTAGTAAGCACCTCTCCTTCCGAACAATCTTTACCACAAAAAAGCAAAGATTGGTGGAGTCGTTATACAGTTGCTAACATATTACGTCCGCTACTTCCAACATCTGTTAAGTCTGAAGAAATCAATGAGAAATCACGTCATAAACGTAATGCCAAAACCATTTTTAGTGAAGGAAAAAAAGTAACGGTTTTTGCCCGCCCTCATGAAATGACTATTTCCAGAGAACCAAACGGTGAAGAATATATAATGGCTAAAATTATCCATATAAATCCTGCCGGACCATTGGTAAAAATTGAACTGGAACGACGTAACGGCGTTATATTACAAGCAGAAATTCCTGTAGAAGTAATGGATTGTCTAAAACTCAGCAAAGATGAAGAGGTTCTGGTTCGCCCTAAACAAACAAAAGTATTCGAATAAATTTTTTTTTGATAATCACCTAATGCAATAAAACCTTATTTTTAAGGTCTGCGAAATTAAAAAAACATACTTTACATTAATAAGATGTTTCCAAAACTAAGAATACTTAAAGCTAAAATTTTTGATAATTATTTTCTATACTATCAAACAAATCACTGCTAAGTGGGGTATCCCCAATCCCAACTGGTCTTTTGCTATATATGTTAGGAAATGTTAAAGATGGGCTAGGCGCAAACAAACATCATGGCGTTGCAGCGATTGTAGCCGAAGACGTCTAACAATTAGTTGATTTAAAAAGCCTCTTACTTTTTGTTTATTAGTTTCTATATAGATCAAGAAAACTTATTCATATACGCGATGCAAGCTTAACAAAAACTACTATATATTGAGCAAAAAGTAATAGCATAAAATTTTGTAGAATAACTTTGAATTTTGCCGATATATTGTAAACATAACTTACAATATATCGGCTTTAATATTAATTATATAATCACTATTTTGATTAAATACTGTTATTCTTGATAATAACTTTTCTTATCAAGCTCTCCTTCACTGCTATCAACTATAAGGGTAATAGCTGCATCACCGGTAATATTAACAGTAGTACGGAACATATCCAAGATACGATCTACACCAAGAATAATAGTAATACCTTCCATTGGAATACCAACTGAACTTAATACCATGCCCATGAATATAATCGAACCGCTAGGAACACCAGCCGCACCAATTGAACCAAGTGTGCATGTAAGCATCAGCATGAAGTAATCAGCGATTTCCATTTCAATACCGTACATCTGCGCAAAAAACATAGCGCATATTCCAAGGTAAATGGCTGTACCATCCATGTTTATACAAGCACCTAAAGGCATCATGAAATTGCTTGAACTTTGAGAAACACCCATTTTTTCTTGCAACTCACGCATAGCTGTAGTTAACGTAGCTTTACTTGAACTAGTAGAAAAAGCCATAACTTGCGTAGTTATCATCTTGCGGTAAAAAGGCATTGGTGACACGCGGCCAAATACAGCAATCAGTAATCCAAAGAACAAATACTGCAAGAAACAGGCAACAATCACTAAAACAACCAGATTCATCAGACTGATAATCACATCCATACCTGTTGTACCAACCATAAAAGCCATATAACCAAATACAGCCATTGGCGCAAGACGCACAATCCATTCAATCATTTTAAAAACGATATGAGCCATTTCCTGATTAAGTTCTTTTACTTTTGAAGTATTGCCGCGGATATTATTCATTACAACACCGGTGAAAATCGCAAATACAACAATTTGCAAATACATATCAGACGCCATCGCATGTATGATATTAGACGGAATAAGTCCCATTAAGAACTCTCCTACCGCAGGAGGAGGTGAAGTAATAGGAGATACAGCATCCTCGTGTGGCTTCGGAACTCCCAATCCTGGTTCAAAAAAATGACCAAGTAACAATCCCATACATACCGCTAACAGCGCTGTTGACATATAGGCAAATGTACCCTTTAACGCAATTCCTTTAAAGTGATGAGATTGCGTAAGACTTGTAATACCAGAAATCAGCGCGAAAAAGATAAGGGGTGCTACTACCATTTTAATAAGCTTAAAAAAGATTGTGCCTAATATTTTTAAGCTTGCTGCAGCCTCTCCAAACCACAGGCCTGTCGCAATACCAAGTACCAGAGAAAGAGCCACCTGTTGCCACATGGTGAGTCCCAGGAACCTCCACTCCGTAGTTGATGAATAAGACATAATATACTCCTTGTTAAATTAAGTAATAATTTGTTTTAGTTAATATTCGACATAGTCGTCACTTTTAGCTCTTTTTTTTGCTCTTCTCAAGAGACTATTCATTGTTTCTACAAAAAGCGAGAAAGTAAATGCAAAATAAATATACCCTCGAGGAACATGGAATCCAAACCCTTCTGCAATAAGAAGAGTACCGATCATTAGTATAAAACTAAGAGCAAGTATTTTGAATGTCGGATTATATTTTAGAAAATCGGATATATATCCTGATGCAGCAAGCATAACAACCATTGCAACAGTCATCGCAGCTATAATAACCGGAATATTTGTTGTCATACCAATGGCGGTGATAACAGAATCAAATGAGAATACCAGATCAATTAGTACAATCTGAATAATAGCGGAAATAAAAAACTGCTTTACCTTAATATTTTTTTCTTCATGTTTATTAGCAATATCAGCATGCATTTCAAGCGTAGCTTTTACAATCAGGAAAAGTCCGCCTAAAAGCAGTAGCAAATCACGCACGGAAATATCATTAGCCAAAATTGAAAAAATAGGCTTTGTCAGCGACATAATCCACGCCATACCTAACATCATTAGAATACGCATAATGAGTGCCATTGACAAACCAATATATCGCGCTTTATCGCGGAACTTTTTAGGTAATTTCTGAACAACCAGCGCAATAAAAATAAGGTTATCAATTCCAAGAACTATCTCCAGAAGACTTAAAGTAAGAAAGCTAAAAATAATTTCAGTAGTCATTTTTATATCCTGTTGTTTTTTATGTTATCATTTAAATCTTGTTCTGCAGTAATAGATTGCATTTTACGCTTTTCTCTCCAGTCACCAAGAAAAAGAAGAATAGGCGCCGCAATAAATATAGATGAACTGGCGGCAATTACTATACCAAACAGCATTGGTATTGCAAAACTTTCTACGGCAC
>JBIKME010000131.1:0-3867 GCA_044359415.1 Rickettsiales bacterium
TTTTTGACGTTCCCATGCCAAGGCTCTAGCCTGCGAACCAATAACAAATCAACCATCAGATCCAGATATCGGCTGACGGTAACACTCTCCACGCCAAGCGAGCTTGCAAGTTTTGATGCGTTCAGAAGCTCGCCTTGTGTATGGGCAAGCATGGTCCAAAAGCGCATCAATGTAGCCGCTGGAATTCTTGGTCCCAGCTGAGGGATATCTCGTTCCAGATAGGTGCGGATAAAATTCTGACGCCACTGGTGACTTGCCGCGTCATCTTCGGCGGCATAACTGTCCGGAAATCTACCACGCATCCAGAGCTTTTGTAAAGGCTCTCCGGATGATTCTTCAATTTCAAAAGGATTTAGACCTGTGAGTTCAGAATAATGAATGCGGCCTGCAAGGCTTTCAGAGCTTTGTTTCAGCAGCTCGTTGGTTGCTGATCCTAAAACTAGAAAGCGTCCGTTTCCGCGCCCCTCACGACGTCTGGCATCAATAATGCCACGTAGAGACATAAACAAATCAGGGTAACGTTGAATTTCATCGAGAATGACGAGCTTATCTGCATGAAGCTCTAAATAAAGGGCCGGGTCTTTGAGTTTTTGAAAATCCTCTGGGCTCTCAAGGTCTAAATAGATGGATGGCTGTCCTTTTGCGATCTCATGCGCCAGCGTTGTCTTGCCAATCTGGCGTGAGCCAAGGATAGCCACTGCTGGATTTTGACCCAGACTTTTTATGATTTTCTGTGTAAGCTCTCTTTTATATATGCTTGCAATACTAACATAAAATATTAAATATGCAATGTAAAATCTTTAGAATCCCTCTATTGTGCTGGCTTTCTCAGATGCAGGCGCCAAAACACCAAAAACAATATTTTTCAAAATAATGGAACTTGGTATCGACATTGATGTCGGTAGCAAATTTTTTTCGTTTTTTTTCGTAGTGATTTGAATTTCTTACATACCAGAAAAAATAATGGATGTTTTTTCAAATCGCATCGTTTTTTTGCGCTTTAAAAGCATACAGGACAATTAGCGAAAAAAATGTCGGTTTGCATCGTCATTTTTAAAGCGAACTGGTTACCGAAAAATACCCCCATCCATCTAAAAACCTGTCGGCTACTTTGCAAACGACCAGCAGGTCATGAAGCTAGGTTTTTCAACGGTTTTAGGGCATCAGAATTTTTTGAAGTTCGAATGAATAATCGCCCATCAAAAAAACTTATCACAAAAGTTTTATTTTTTATCGTCGTTTTTCAAACCCTTTGCAGACCTGAAGAAAAGGGTGTTTTGATGCTTGGTTTATCAAACTTCAAATCTGCGGCGATTTTCGCCGCAAATTCGCCCAAAAGTAAACCAAAAAGGCAAAATATATGATTTCTGATGCAAATCTTCATAACGGCACAAACATCGGCATTTTTTATGGAAATTATAGAAGAATATTACGAATCCCCGACATCAATGGGACCATTGCTTCCAGAGGAAAATGCGCGTGATTTAGAGGATTTGGTGGGCGACCTTTTAAAGAAATCCGGCAGCCTTACCGGGCGTATTCATAACGAGGTTGCAGCCAGTGTTGGTACTTTGGTTCGTTCCATGAATTGCTATTATAGCAATCTTATTGAAGGGCATAACACGCCCCCAAGGGATATAGACCGAGCACTCAAAAAAGATTACTCAACTGATAAGCAAACACGCGCTTTGCAGTTGGAAGCAACTTGTTCCAGCTCATCTATTTTTTATCCATCTTTTCTTTTTCCAACGGGTTGAAGCCATTGATTATAAGTGATATTATGATTTTTCTGGCATTCCTCGCCAAACGAGGGTATATCATGATAGATTAGTTTAGGAGAGTATTATATTATTCCTCTAATATCAGATTATATATTTATTTCTAATGCTTTACTTTAAAATAGTTTGAAGCATTAATGGATGTGCATGTAGAGATAGCTTATGGTTGTAAAAAGAATAAAATTACCAGAATATAAGAATCCTCCTGTTGTCGAGGTGGTTGCAGGCATTCAATTTGAAAATATCAAGGCAATAAAAGCTCCCCATCTAACGGCATTTTGGGATAAAATCGGAAGAAAGAATTTTCCAGAGATACAAGATTTAGACATCCTCCCTAAATTAAACCAAGAACCAGGATTCTTTTTATTACAGGATATAGAATTACCCAGGCACTGGTTTATATCTAAAGATAAGAATTCATTAATACAAATTCAACGCGATAGATTTTTATATAACTGGAAAAAGCAGTCTGACAATTCAACTCCTTATCCAAGATATGGAAATTTTATAAAATGTTTTAATGAGTTTTATAATAAGTTTGAAATTAGTTTGAAGGACTCTAAGCTTCCTACTCCAGATATAGAAATGTTGGAGCTAACATATATCAACTATATACCATTAGCAGATTTTGGTGACCTTAGTAAGGTTGCAAGATTATTATCAGGCATGGCGTGGAATGATAAAATAAGTTTACCAAGTCCGCGTGGATTAAACTTGGTGTGGTGGTTTGAGATTGAAGAATTAAAAGCTAAAATGAAAGTTATTATTGTTTCCGCCCAACAGGTAGAAGATGGAACGCCTATAATAAGAATGGAACTATCAGTTCGCGGTCCTGCTCCAAGTAAGAATATTAAAGATTGTCAAAAATGGTTTGATGGCAGTCATGAACGAATAGTTAAGTCATTTGATGAATTGACAGCAGAATATATGCATAAGAAATGGGGTAAAAAATGAGAGATACCTATAAAACATTTTCAGACAGGACTACTAAACCTACATTTTCTACTGAATCTGGTGCAGGCTCTACTATTGGAGCAGGTATTGTATACCCAAAAGAGCGTGAAGAGTTATTACAAGCTATAAATTATATAAAAGTGCTAGAGGATGACTGGAATGGTTTTGTGGCAAAAAAACCTCTTACTCTGGTAATAGAAATAGTAGAGCAATTTATCCAAAATATCCCCCTTAATAAAATATACCCTGCGCAACTATCTCCTGATGGAGAAGGTGGTATTACTTTAAAGTGGGTTACGGTTGACACAAAATTGCTCCTAAACTTTGAACCAGGTTTAATTAACCTTGCTATACATGGTAAAAACAAGAAACCTGAATTGATTGATGGCATAGTCTATAATGGCGAAAACATAATACCTCAAAAGATTTTGGCATATATTCCAGTTAGGGCTAAAAAGTAAATTTTCATGACGAAAATACAGAAAATTGATGATTACTACACTATAAGCCGTTCTATTATTGAGCCTACCCATATAGATCAATATGGAAAGCTAAAACTTGAAACATTTACATTTAGTGATAACAAAGCTGAATCAGTAAATTGTAATGATTTTGTTAATAGCGTTGATGATATACACTCCTTGGGTCAGTCTCTTGAGGGTGTACAAAATAAAAGGTTGATTGATAACGGCAAAACACCGAATAGAATATATCGGGGTTATATTGAATCAGCAGCAAAAAATATTAGAGCCGTAAAGATTGATAAAATTCATTTTGATATAGAGCATGCCCCTAATAAATATAACGGAGCGCATTGTAATATTGAAATAAAAACCACTGATAAGTCTAAACCTCAAAAAGCTGCAAAAATCCTTGCAGTAGACAATTTAAGAGGAGAGTTTTCTAAACTTATTCCAGTGTCTACAGATTAGGTTTTTATACATCAATGAGAGATATAAGATTTATAATACTGTGTACTAAAGAAGGAACAACTCGGCAAGTGGTGCAGCGAGATGGAGGGTATGCACATTCTGCGAATAACTGCCAGAAGTCAAAAATTTAGCGCAATTCTGTGCACTATAGCTCCTCTGCAGAAACTGACCCGTGGTGCTGGCCTCGGCCTCGGCCTTGTCCA
>JBIKME010000132.1:0-3848 GCA_044359415.1 Rickettsiales bacterium
TAAAATTGTACACCAAGACACTGTAGAATTTCAGATTGCAGATCATTACTCTTAGTTACCTGGTAAAATTCAGCCGCTTTTACGCTTACCCTGCGTCTGGTAATAGATTTTAGAGTTTTATTTATATACTCCGGTGTATCTTTTCTCTGATTACCATTTTTATTATTAATCTCTAAGAATTCCTTCATTCTTTCCTGTAGATGCCATTGCACATAATATGCTAACATAAACAAAAATACATGCGACTTTATCCTGTCGTCCCTTCTATGATAGCTCTTGATCTAATTAACAAATGAAAGGCGTTTAAAAAAACTTAAAATAAATTCAAGATTTAAATAGTTGATTGGTTACTTATATAACCTTATACATTAAAAGAATTATTTTAATGTATAAAAAAGAACCGGAGGTAACCATGGCAAGCCTTAACGAAACTAACGCCTACGATTTGGTAAATTATGACAGTTTTCCGTACTCTAATACGGATCCCGAACATTTATATACAATTGCGCGTTTATTTTGCGCTGATGCCGTTGATCCTCGCGAGGCCAGAATACTAGAATTAGGCTGCGCCGCCGGCGGCAATATAATTCCGATGGCAGCTAAATATCCTAAAAGCGAGCTTTTGGGTATTGATTTGTCATCCATACAGATTGCCGAAGGTAAAAAACAGATTGAGGCTTTAAAGCTAAATAACATTAATTTAAAAGAGATGTCTATAACCGAAATCGATAGCACATTTGGTAAGTTCGACTATATAATAGTGCACGGGATATTATCTTGGGTGCCCCAAGATGTAAGGGATAAGATATTTGAAATATGCGGCAACAATCTAACCAAAAAAGGCTTGGCTTATATTAGTTACAATACCTTACCGGGATGGAGCGTCATACGTGGCATCCGAGAAATGATGTTATATCACACCGATAACTTCAGCAACCCTTCCGATAAATCAAGAGAAGCGCGCATGCTCCTTAAGTTCATCAAAGATGGTAATAAATCCAATGAAGACTCCCCTTATACAAAATTTATTAGCAATGAAATAGATATACTCAGTAAATGCAAGGATTCCTATTTACTACACGACCATTTAGAAGCAAATAATCATCCATATTATTTTCATGAATTTATAAAAAAATCAGTTGCTAATGGACTGCAGTATTTAGGTGATACAAGCCTATCAACTATGTTTTCAGGTAACATGCCTAAAGAGACTTTTAATGTTTTAAAGCAAGTCTCCAATGATATAGTTCGCTCTGAACAATATATGGATTTTATCCGAAACAGAAGATTCCGCTCCTCCATACTTTGCCATAAAGACGCTGTTCTAAACCGCAATATACTTCCGGAGCGGATGAAGGATTTTTATATCGAATCAAAATTCAAAGCTCAAAAAGATACCGAGGTAAACGCGGTTTCTAGCGATAGTGTGGTATATAAAAGTCTTGATGGATCAAACCTTAACACTACAAATAAATACTTAATAGTAGCGCTTGATTACTTGGCAGAGTGTTTTGCGCCAATACATGTTAAAGATTTAATACAAGCTGTTAAGAATCGTATAGGCAAGAGTACAGGCGTGGCGCAAGATGAAAAAAAATTTGAAAATATTTTACTTACCTCGTTGCTTCGAGTAATGCTCATAAATAGCTCCAGTTTAAAAATCTCATCTTTTCCGGCTAATTACGAAATTAAAGTTAATGATAAACCTAAAATATCAAAATTGGTTCGATATCAGTCTGCGATTGGAGATTGGGTTACTAATCAACGTCATGAAAAAATAACTGTGGATAGCTTTAGTAGAGTTTTACTACAACATTTAGACGGCGAAAATGATATAAGAACACTTGTTGAAAAGATGCTTTCTCATATTGCAAACGGAGATTTAAAAATAAAAACAAGCGGAGACAGAATTGCCGATGGCGATACCATCAAACAAATTACGGAAGAATATACGAAAACTTCTTTAGAAAAGCTTAAATCCTGCGCTATTTTAGTAGCTTAATGAAGATACTCTGCGTCAGTTTAGTCCTAATTCTTTGCTCTTGCGCTAATTCCATGGAAGAAAGACTGTCCTTTGCTGAGGATATTGCCGGCCCTGCTGGTATGCAAGGCGATATTGTTAAAACCGACAATTTTCAGATAAAAACTTACACAAAAATATATAAACAGGCTGCTGCTGTTAACATATACATAGAAGGTGACGGCTTAGCGTGGGTCGACAGAGGACGTTTATCCTCAAACCCAACTCCGCGCGACCCTATGGGTTTACGCCTGGCTGCGGCCGACACGTCCGATAATGTTATTTACTTAGCCAGACCCTGCCAATATATTTCTTTTAAAAGTGACTTTCTTTGCGAAGGAAAATTCTGGTCCGGCAGCCGCTTTTCTGATACTGTTATTTCTTCTATGAATCAGGCTATAAGTAAATTAAAAGCGCATAACAACTTTTCTGACATTAATATTATAGGATATTCCGGAGGGGCGGCTGTAGCTGCTATTATTGCCTCTAAACGAACAGATGTAATTTCTATCAGAACGGTTGCGGGTAACCTTGATCATAACGCAGTAAATCAATATCACAAGGTGGACTTATTAGATGACTCATTAAACGCAATTGATTTTGCAAAATATATTTCCCATATACCACAATATCACTTTTCCGGAAGTGATGATACTATTATCCCAGCTTTTATAGCCGAGAATTTTACAAAAAGAATTAACGGTTATGCAAACGGTTATGAACCATGCGCAAAAAATAAACTTATAGCTAAAGCCACTCATCATTCAGGTTGGCAAGAAAAATGGCAAATATTACTTGCTGAAGATGTTTCTTGTAATGCGCATAATCTAATGAGAAAATAATTTATCTTGCGAAAAGTTAATTAGTCGCTATAAAAATTATAGTTTATTGATAACTTTGTTAAATCGGAGAGTTTATAATGACAAGTTTAAAGGCTAAATCTTCAAAGAATATATTTATAGCCGCAGGTTTACTGGCTTTTTTGTGTGCAGCCATAGCTTCGTACTTACTACTTCGCGATGATAATAATTTAACAGGTGAACCAGTTGCACAGATAAATGGAGAATTTGTTTATTCTTCCGATGTAGAAAAACACATGAATCTTATGCTAAATGACTCTAATAAAGCCGTTTTCGATAAGTTAGACAAACAATCTAAGCTTTTTGTAGTTACTGAGCTTGCAGCCCAAAGACTTATTCTAGAAAAAGCTTATAAAGAAGGTTTTAAACAAGATGCTATTGTGAATCAAAAAGTTAATGCTTTTAAAGATGAAGTTATAAAAGAAGAATTTCTTACAAGAAGAGCTAAAGATATAATTACTGATGAAAAAATAAAAGAGCGCTATGATCAGGATGTAGCTGCGTTAAAGGGTAAAACTCAATATAAAGCTAGTCATATCGTTGTAAAAACACAAAACGAAGCCAATCAAATAAAGCTTGCCTTAAACAGCAAATCTTTTGCTCAGTTAGCCAAAGAACGTTCTATTGACGGCAGAACTGCAAGCAAAGGCGGTGATCTTGGATATTTAATAAGTGGAGTTATGCTTGCCGATATTGAGAAGGTTATCGTAAATATGAGCGAGGGATCAGTATCGCATCCTATTCAAACAAAATTTGGTTGGCATATCGTTAAGTTAGATGAAAAAAAATTAGCGGCCCCTGCTCCTTACGATGCAGTTAAAGACCGTCTCGCACAGGCTTTGTACCAAGAAGAAATTAAAAACTATGTTGATAGCTTGATAGCGTCTACTAAAATAGAGCTTTTAGATACCGCAAAGGAAGCGACCGAAGCTAATGCCGAGAATACTCCAACCAAAGAATCGGAAGTA
>JBIKME010000233.1:0-2597 GCA_044359415.1 Rickettsiales bacterium
AACTCAATAGGCGACATTATAATATCCGGTGATATCAATATACACAAACAGGCTATAAAACTTCTACAATAGAAAAAAATATGAAAAAACTTAATATTATTGGTGGAGGATTGGCAGGATCAGAAGCTGCTTGGCAGGCTGCCAACAAAGGAATACAAGTAACAATTTATGAAATGCGTACGGCAAAACAAAAAACTCAAGCGCACCATACAGATAATTTAGCTGAGCTTGTATGTTCAAACTCATTTCGGTCAGATGATCACACCACAAGCGCTATCGGTTTATTGCACGAGGAAATGCGTCGATTAAATTCACTTATTTTAAAATGCGCCGACGCAAATAGCGTTCCGGCTGGCGGCGCATTAGCTGTAGATAGAGATGATTTTTCGGCAGCGGTTACTAAAGCGGTGACTGAGCATACTAACATCCAAATCGTTAGAACTGAAATAACTGAAATACCTACCGACACCAGTACAATTATAGCAACCGGTCCTCTTACATCAGATAGACTAAGTGCCAATATTTTAAAACTAGCCGGAGAAGAATATTTATCATTTTTTGATGCCATAGCTCCTATAATTCATAAGGACTCCATTGACATGAGTAAAGCTTGGTTTCAATCACGTTACGACAAGGGCAGTGGCAATGATTATATTAACTGCCCTATGACCAAGGATGAATATTACGCCTTTGTTGAGAGCTTGGTTAATTCTGAAAAAATCGAATTTAAAGAATGGGAAAAAGACACGCCATATTTTGATGGCTGCTTACCCATAGAGGTTATGGCGCAACGAGGTTTAGAAACTTTACGTTTTGGTCCTATGAAACCAGTTGGACTTACAAACCCTCATTCAAGCATTAAGCCTTATGCGGTGATACAGTTACGCCAGGATAACAAACTTGGAACCTTATATAATATAGTTGGCTTTCAAACTAAAATGAAATACGCCGAACAACAAAAAATATTTAAAACAATCCCAGCCCTTGAAAATGCTGAATTTGCCAGATTAGGCGGTATTCATAGAAATACATTTATCAACAGTCCTGTATTATTAGACAGCAGCCTCAGACTTAAAAAACAACCTAACATTCGCTTTGCAGGTCAGATAACAGGAGTAGAAGGATATGTCGAAAGTGCTGCATGCGGACTTATGGCCGGTATTTTTGCAGCAGACGAATTAAACTCAAAAAACACCGTCTTACCACCTTTAGAAACAGCTATAGGCTCATTACTTGCACATATCACATCAGATGCAGAAACTGATACATTCCAGCCTATGAATGTTAATTTTGGTTTATTTGCGCCATTAGGCGAGAGAATCGGTAAGAATTTTCGTAAAAACGCATATTGCAAACGCGCTTTAGACACTCTTAACCAGTGGCAGAGTCAATATAAAATATCCGAATAAAATATCCTACATGTACAGCGCACCGGTAAAATCAAATAATAACAAAAGCGCATTGCTCTTTATAGTTTACCGATAATTTCCAGTAATTTTTTTATACGCGCTTCTGCTAAATTATCCCAGCTTATGTTTAATGTCTCTGTTGCAAAACGCCTCTTAAAAGCCCTAATAACATCTTCAGTCTTGCTACCGTAATAACCGTCCACCCTAATATGATAACCAAAGTCTGACAACATTTTTTGTACCCTTCCTACATCAACTCCCTCTTTGCCTGGGTGAACTAAAATTCTATCAGGATTTTTTACTGTTTTGACATCAGGCCATATACCAACACCGTTTTTGGCTAACAACTGCCAATTAAATAACTCCCCTGGGTCTTGCTTCCTAGATGGCGCTATATCGGAGTGACCTACGACATTTACGGCCTCAATCCTGTATCTTGATATTACTTCTTGCGATAAAGAAATAACAGATTGCATTTGTTCATCAGTAAATTTATCATAGCCAAATTCATGACCGGGATTCACAATTTCAATGCCAATAGAGGTGTCATTTAAAGAGGCTATTCCTCTCCAGCAACTTATACCAGCATGCCAAGCTCTTTTATCTTCTGGTACTAAAGAAATAACCGTGCCATCTAAATCCACCATATAATGCGCGCTTACCTGTGAATTATGGTCACACATTCTGGTTAGCGCTTCTGCACCTGTTTTCATTCCCGTATAATGCATTACTAAAAGATCAATGATTGCATCATCCGGTCTTTCGTTAAAATTTGGCGAGAATATTTTATTCACATTTTTTCCTTTCAAATAGTATGATTCAAATAGTATTATTTACTGTCTTATTTGATATTGTATAATAAATATAGATACATCTATAACTTTTAATATTCCACCTATCATTACTTGCCAAGCAACTATTGTAGCTTATGTAATAACACCAAAGGCTACAAAAGATATATATCAGTTATTATGGCTAAAAAACTATGACTTTGTTAATAAAAACCTCTTTTAGCCTTTATAGCTTTATAGGCTTGTGAATAATAGTTAAATTGTTCGAGAACTATCTCTTTTATTTCTTTTGTAATTTTTTTTTGTGAAAATTTATCAGGATGACAATCTCTTATGCAAAGCCTATAAACCCTTTTTAAATCATCATAAGAAACTTTCTTACCTATATTAAATAACT
>JBIKME010000133.1:0-3799 GCA_044359415.1 Rickettsiales bacterium
CCAAGAGCAGATGTTAATTCTCTTTTGACATCGGCAAGCAATGGAAATGGTAAATCTCTTAATTCTTCTTGATGTTTACGCCAAGCCCAATGCACAAATTCACTATCAGTACTGCCTCCTAAGATTTGCGTATCTCGATCGGCAAATTCGTCAAGCAAATCACCAAACGCAGCTATTTCCGTCGGACATACAAAAGTAAAATCTTTTGGATAAAAGAATAGAACAAGCCATTTACCAGCATATGTTTGTCTATTTATATCAATAAATACATTATCGATATTTATATCGGCAAACTTCTTATCGGTGGTTGCTTTTATATTAAATTCAGGTAATTTGTCGCCTACGCCTAACATTATTTATCTCCTTTATTATTTAAACTTTTATTATTATCAGAACTATAATTAACGAAGCCCATTTTAATTTCACATTGTTGTAAAACATCCTTGGCAGACGCATCTTTTTCCATAAGTTCTAACGAACATTTTAAAAGATAAGAATCGGTATCTATCATAACAACCTCCTTTAAGAATTGCTCCAATAACTTAAATATAACCCGCTAACTATAATAAGTATAATATATTGATTTTATAATAACGATAAGTTATACTTATAATATGAATATAAGAGATTTAAAATATCTGATCGCCGTCGCGGATTACAAACATTTTGGCAAAGCTGCTACGGCATGCTTCGTAAGCCAACCTGCCTTAAGTATGCAACTTAACAAATTAGAAGAGGAACTAGGTGTTAAATTATTTGAAAGAACCAATAAGAAAGTTTTAATTACCGATGTAGGAATCGATATAGCAGAAAGATCTCGCAAAATTATTAATGATGTCAATGAAATTAATCTGATTGCCAAGAATTATCAGGATCCATTCTCAGGTGACTTAAAGCTTGGGGCTTTTCCTACATTAGCTCCTTATATTCTGCCTAAAATAGTGCCTAAAATTACTAAGCTATATCCAAACTTAAAATTATTATTAGTTGAAGAAAAAACCGATATATTGATAGATAAATTAAATAGAGGCCTAATAGATATCGCCTTATTAGCACTTCCTGTAAGTACTTCAGATCTTGAGTATCAAATCTTACTTGAGGATAAATTTTATTTAGCAGTACCAAAAAACCATAAGTTAGCAAAGAATAGCTGTGTTAGCTATTCTGATATCAATAATGAAAGTCTTTTATTACTTGACGAAGGTCATTGTTTGAGAGAACAGGCCTTAGATGTATGCACAATAGCAGGCACTACTGAAAGACCTGATTTTAGGGCTACAAGCATGGAAACTCTTCGACAAATGGTTATAAATAACGTAGGAATAACCTTAATTCCAAAACTTGCCAAAAAAGAAAATGATGGTCTTGTCTATTTATCTTTTAAAGATTATTCTCCCTCAAGAACAATTGCTTTGGTATGGCGTAAGAGCTCTATAAAGAAAAAAAGTTATACAACCATCTTTAATAAAATAAAAATATAAGCATGATAATACACTGGTTCCGGCAAGATTTAAGATTAACTGATAATCCAGCATTATTCGAAGCTGTCAAAGAAGGAAAAATATTACCAATTTATATTTTAGATGAAGAAAACGAAGAGCCGTACAAAACAGGTATGGCCAGTAAAGTATGGCTTCATTACGCTTTAAAAGCCTTAAACTCCTCTTTAGATAATAAGTTATTAATTTTCCGAGGAAATGCCACACAGATATTTAAAGAACTTATTTTAAAGTTTGATATAAAATCTGTTTACTGGAACAGATGCTACGAGCCATGGATTATAAAACGTGATACAGAATTAAAAAAGCAATTAGAACAACAAAATATCTTAGTCAGAACATTTAATGGTTCATTATTATGGGAACCATGGGAAAGTTTAAAAGAAGATGGTCAGCCATATAAGGTTTTTACACCATATTACAAAAAAAACTCTACCAACCTTAAACCGCGCCAACCATTAAATAAACCTAAAAATATAGATATTGAGATAATCAATGTCGATTACCCAGATATTAGTTATTTAAATCTTCTTCCATCACATAATTGGCATGAGCCACTCTTAAAATTATGGGATATTAGTGAGCAAGGGGCATTGGATAGGGTTCACAATTTTATTGATAACGGACTTGCCACATATAAAATAGACAGAAATTTCCCGGCAAAAAACAATACTTCCGGACTATCTCCATATTTACATTTTGGACAAATCTCTCCAAATAAAATATGGTACTCAGTAAAATTTTATGAGCTTGAAATTGATATTGTAAATTTCTGCACCGAGCTTGGCTGGAGAGATTTTTCCAATAACCTACTATATTATTTTCCAGAGCTAACAAATAAAAATTTAAAATCACAATTTGATAAATTCCCTTGGAAGAATAATAATATCTTATTAGATAAATGGCAAAAAGGTCAGACAGGCTATCCTATAATAGACGCAGGTATGCGCGAGTTATGGCAAACAGGATTTATGCATAATCGAGTTCGAATGATTGTCGGATCATTCCTGGTAAAAAATCTCATGATCCACTGGCAAGAAGGCGAAAGATGGTTCCGCGACTGCTTATTTGACGCGGATGCGGCTAATAACAGCGCCGGATGGCAGTGGGTTGCAGGAAGCGGCGCCGATGCCGCACCTTTCTTTAGAATATTTAATCCGGTAACACAAGGACAACGCTTTGATCCGGAAGGAACATATATTAGAAAATATGTCCCGGAATTAAAAAATTTACCCAATGAGTATCTATTTAGTCCATGGATGGCACCAAAAGATATCCTGATAAAGGCAGGTGTACAAATAGGTAGTAACTATCCCGAACCAATAGTGGATATTAAGTCATCAAGACAAGAAGCCTTAGATGCATATGCGTCTATAAAATAGACTTAATATTACTTAATCATATAATTATGATTAAGCGGTCCATTTCCTTTACCTAAACCATTAGCCTTTAAAATGGCTTGATATACATATTCTCTTGCTTTTAATATACTTAACGGAAGATTATCTTTTTTTGCCAAATTAACTGATATCGCAGAAGCTAGAGTACATCCGGTACCGTGTGTATTTTTTGTATTAATTCTCTTTGATATAAATGTTTCCCTTATACCATCTGCTGTCATTAAAATATCATATATTTTATCTTCACTACCATGACCACCTTTTATGAGAACTGCATATACTCCTAATTCTAATATTTTTATTGCTGCCTGGTACATATCATCTACACCATTAATTTTCATATCGGCAAGAATTTGCGCTTCTGGAATATTAGGAGTAACAAGATAGGCCTTGGATATTAGCTTTTTAAAAACTCCAAGACAATCTTCATTGACCAACATATCACCACTAGTGGCTACCATTACCGGATCAACAACAACAGGAATATCCGGATAACTATCACAAACATCAATCATCTGTTTTATTATACTACCATTATGCAGCATACCTGTTTTGATAACGTCAGCTCCTATATCTGATAATACCATATCTATCTGCTGACGTACAAAATCACTTTTTACCTCATAGATAGAAGACACTCCGGTTGTATTTTGAGCAGTAAGAGCCGTAATCGCAGTTGCAGCATAACCTCCAAGTACAGTGACTGTTTTAATATCAGCTTGTATACCGGCACCACCGGAAGAGTCTGAGCCGGCGACAATTAAGACACGAAACGACATTTATTCTCCTGATCGTATTGCTATCTCGATAGCATTAACAATTTTATCTACGGCTTCGATAACTTTGGCTTTATCACGAGCTTCAGCCATAACTCTTATTAAAGATTCAGTTCCTGATTTA
>JBIKME010000135.1:0-3776 GCA_044359415.1 Rickettsiales bacterium
ATAAATTTTATTACACAACAACAAAATAACTAGGTATAAATATAAATCTAATCTAATCTGGTGATAAAATCGAAGGATTAAATTATATAACAACAAATAAAACATTAAAAAAACAAAGGTAATTTATGAAAAAAGATCACAATTTAAACAGATGCAGCAGCTTATGTACAAAAGTAGGTCTGTTATTAATTGGATTTTTACCAAATACGGCATTTTCACTTCCAGCCGGCGGCGATATCAAGGCTGGATACGCAACCATTACTAGCGATGGTAGTGATAATGTACTTAATGTTAATCAATCAAGTGAAAATTTATTTATAGACTGGGATTCGTTCGATATCGATACTGATGAAACGGTAAACTTTATTCAAAAATCTCATTACATCGCATTAAATAGAATTTCCAACTCCGGTCAGCTAACAACTATCAATGGCAATCTTAATGCTAACGGCAGTGTTTTCATAATTAATCCTAATGGAGTTTTAATAAATGGAAATGTTGATACTAACTCATTCATCGCAACCACTGCCGGCATAGATCCTGATGATTTTATAAACAACGCCAACGCCGATTTTGCTTTTACAGAAGCAGGTGAGTTAGATTCATCAGTTGAAACAGGATTAGATTCCAAGATTAGCGTTTCAGAAAACGGCAAAGCCATTCTTGTCGCTCCAACAGTAAAAAACGCAGGCCTTATCGAAGGTAAGATTATTCAATTAGCAGCAGCTGATAGCTTTTCTATCGATTTTGATGGTGATGGTTTATTATCATTTGAACTATCTACTCCAGATACCCAAAGCAGAAGTTTGCTCAATGAGAATATAGGTACATTACGAAGGTGGCAAAGCTATGATGACCGCCGCAACCGCAAATGATATCATAAGCTCATCTATTAACACAAGCGGTGTAATAGAAGCCAAATCATTATCTTCCTCAAACGGAGAAATAGTACTAGGTGGTACACAGGCCGATATTACGGTTAGCGGCACTTTAGATGTATCTGGTAATGAGTCAGCAGGAACCATACATATAGGCAGCAGTACAAGTAGCTTAGATGCTATTGATAAAGCTAAGAGTGTTGAAGTCAAAGCTAATACTATGATTAATGCAGACTCCATAGAAAACGGTAATGGCGGCAATGTAAAAATTGAGGCTAAGGATGAACTTATATTATACGCGGCAAATATATCGGCAAAGGCCGGAACAAACTCTGGAAACGGAGGTACTATAAATACCCAATCTGATAAACATATGTACGCCAAAGGAACTAAAATAGATACGTCGGCAACAAACGGTAATTATGGTAATTGGATTATTGAAGGCGCAAATGAATTTTTAATAAATACATCTATAAATAGTAACCATGAAAATGTTTCGTCAGCTAGTAAATCAAAAGTACTTTTACAAGCAGATGTATTAAATCAAGCCGCAAGCAATATTATGTTATTCTCTGACACCAATCTTGTATTCAATAGCGATATTAACCTAGGTAATCCAGGGGTAAGTTTATTAGCTTTTGCCGGAGATTTAGAACCAGATACCAGCAATTTAATAGAACATACTATTAGCTTAAACGGAGAGGATCAAATATTATCTTTTGATTCTAACGAAGGAAATATAACTCTAAAAAACTTTTTTATTAGAACAAATGGTGGCGATGTTACTCTAGTATCTGGTAATTATATTAAAATTAAGAATTCGACAATTTTTACTCGCGGCGGAGATTTTTCTGCTATTAGCGGTCAGATCAACTTTGAGCAAAATACATCTAGTAATAGTAGTGTTAACAAAATTGATACCAACGGAGGAGATGTATTAATAAACGCCGTTGATAAAGGAAACACCGATGGGGATCTTAATATTACCCACACAACTTATATTAACACAACCGATGCAATTAATGACTCATCCGGATCCGCTGGAGATTTTAATATTACAAAGAATGGTAACGATATAGCTCCCGAAGATCAATTTAATTCAAGCGATATTATTGACAACTCGGAAAACGGCGGGAATATAAATATTATAGCGGGCAAGATTATCGACACCACAGCAATATGTTTTGCAGCAGGTGGCTCACAATGCGCAATTGACGATCCGATAGCGCAGCAGACTATAGTCATTGAACTAAACGATACTGAAACAACATATGGTACTGATGCGGTTATGGGATGGAAGCTGGCTCAAGGAACAATCGCAGATGGTGACGAGATTACTGGTGAGGCCGTTCGCATAGACGGCAACGATGTTGGTACATACGAAATTTTACAGGGTTCTTTAAATCTTGCCTCAAATTTCGGTAACTATATTTTAGAAATTATCGCAGGTAATTACGTTATTAACAAAGCTCCTCTTACTATTACAGCGGAGAATAAAACTATAACTTACGGTGAAGAGGATGTAGCATTAACATTTACTGCCGGATCCGGGTTTCAATTTGATGATACTATAGAAGACATATCTGGAACTTTAACTCGCGAAACAGGTACTGATGCCGGCTCATACTCGATCTTGCAAGGTAATTTAGCCGCTGCAAATTACGAGCTGAGCTTTACTGAAGGTGTTTACCAGATTACTCCGGCTTCACTTACAGTTACAGCAGACTCATTTTCTAAAAAAACAGGTCAAAGAGATCCTGCTTTTACATATACATCTTATGGTCTAATTGGTAATGATACTCTAACTGGATCACTTTCTCGCGTTGCTAATGAGTCAGCTGGCCTACATGAAATACTTCTTGGTACATTAAGCGCAGGATCAAACTATAATTTAGAATATACAGGCGGTTACTTAACTATTGTTAGCCAGCTTACTCAACCGCAAACAGTTAATGCTTTTAATGTTTTAAATTCAAATGTTAAGAAAGACAAAATATCTTATGTGGAGAAAAATAGCTTTGAATATAAAAACGCCGATGCAAGCCTATTAGATTTATCAGGATACGAGCCTGAATCAGGAGATGATCATAAACAGGCTGAGAATGATAATAATCACGATATTTCTAACGAAGCTCTAGATTGTTTTAATAACTTCTTAGATGATAAAGGCTGCTTGTAAAAGTAATAATTATATATTAGAGTTTCTACGCAGCTGTATTTGCAAGATTTAGTCTTAAGTTGTTTGCCTCTTTATTGACTCCGTAGAGCAGGATCTGGATTTTATTAGCTAAAATCCGCCCTCCTGCTCACCTTATAATCCTGGAAAAAACTAGTGACAATCCTATTACTAAATTTATCAATGAACGATTGAGTGAAAAACAACATCAATGGGCGTGATTTATGATCCTTTGTTACCTTGGTCTTGGATGCGTTATGACGCTCGGAGCAGTTATAAAGCTGATTATGAATATTTAATTAAGTCCATATAATTCTTACAAATATAAAAGTTCTTTTTATAATTCACAAAAGACAGATTTATATAAACAAGCATAGGTTACCAATGGCTTATATTAACAGGCATATCAGAAACAAACTTCTTAAGGCATTAGTGTTAGTCCTGTTGTCTTGCTAAACGGTCCTTGTCAGGCTGGTAAAAGCACACTCGTTCAAGCTATTGCTAAAAAAGAATATCCAGCTGAATATGTAACATTTAATAGTACAACACAAATGGCTACCGCCGCAAATGCTCCGAAACCCGTTTCGGCGGACTGGTCTCGGCATCCGAGTGGCGCAGCCAAATGCTAGAACAGTCTGTTGTGTCGATAGAGCCTTTGCGTGCAAAATATAGTATTTCCACTTTTCAACAATGAATAAATGCTGTATATTTTTGCATATGAG
>JBIKME010000136.1:0-3772 GCA_044359415.1 Rickettsiales bacterium
AAAGAGTAATGCAAGTTTCTATTTCCATTGTTGGACAACTTAAGAATATTCAAATAATCACTATAGAAGGAAAAGTTTTGTCCGATATAAGACCTCTAATGAGGTTGAATATTTCTGTAACAGCTCAAGAAAATAATCGCATAGAAAATGGCTCATCCGGCGGTGGCGGAAGAGATAATGCCGCAATATATTTAGATGATAAATATTGGCAACATCATGCAGATACAGCCCTTCAAAGAGCAATTACAAATTTAAGTTCAGTACCAGCCAAGGCTGGAAAGATGGATGTTGTCTTAGCACCTGGATGGCCGGGGATTATATTACATGAAGCAGTAGGGCATAGCTTAGAGGGTGATTGCAATAGAAAAAAAACATCAGTATTTAGCGATATGATAGGTCAGAAAATTGCGGCTGAAGATGTTACGGTTATCGATAACGGGCAAATTGAAAATAGAAGAGGATCATTAAATATAGATGATGAAGGCACACCCACCTCCTCTACTACTTTAATAGAAAACGGAGTACTAATAGGCTATATGCATGATAGGTTAAGCGCTAGAATCATGGGACATAAGGCAACAGGTAATGGCAGAAGAGAAGATTATAAACACCCTCCCCTGCCACGCATGACTAATACTTATATGGTAAATGGTAAGCAAGACCCCCAAGAAATCATATCCTCGGTAAAAGATGGCATTTATTGTGTAAGTTTTGGTGGCGGTCAGGTAGATACAACTTCAGGCAAATTTGTCTTCTCAGCATCTGAAGCATATAAGATCATCAATGGTAAAATATGCCAGCCGGTCAAAGGGGCTACTTTGATTGGTAGCGGCTCTGAATCTTTAAAAAACATTAGCGCTATTGGTAACGATATGACACTAGATGACGGCATTGGAACCTGTGGCAAACAAGGCCAATCAGTACCGGTTGGAGTTGGTCAACCTACAATTAAAATAACGAATCTAACCGTAGGTGGTACAGAGGTTTAAATTACATTACCATATGCAAGAAGCTATATTTTTGCCTTGTGCATAGTGTGCATAAGAAAGTTACGCGCCTGGTCGGGCATTTTGTAATAAGATAGAGAGTTTTTTGGTAGCTATAGTCGCATCTTGAAAAATATCAGGTGCAAATTGCGAAAAGCTATTAAACTGATGGATAATATTATTGAGATCATGCCACAATTTACTATTTATCTGGCTATTTGTGGTATCACCTTTTTCCAGATGATTAATTATATCTCCTGATATTACAAATAACTGCTCTTTGATTGTTAGTAAGCGATTGGCAATATGATCAGCTTCATCAATCATTTCTTTTGAAGCTAAAAGTACTTTTTTTATTTCATCGATAGTAGGTTTTTCAACCATAATAATTTTCCTCAGATAACAAATTATAATGTTTAGCTTATGTTTAAGATATAAAATTATATCTTAAATGTTGCAATAGCGCAACTACCATTGTTTGTATATTCAAGCGTATCAAAAATCTTTTGTGCCTTATATATACCTCTACCATTATGTTCTCTAATGCAACCGGCACAGAATTCAGGAAAATGCGACATTTGAAATCCTTTACCATTATCACTTATAGTTAATATTATTTTTTTTGCTTGCTTGCTAATGGCAGCCTTTACAACTTTAGATGCATTCTTAGGATCTTTTTCTCTTTCTGAAATTTCTTTAATGTAATCTTCGTATGTAGCAAAATTTCTTTTTTTATTATACCCTAATTCTAAATTACCGTGTTCTACAGCATTTAAAAGCAGTTCATATATAGCTTCATACATATTCAGTGGATTAGGGTAATTTAGTGCTAAAGCAACCGCTGCATCCTCAACTTCCGCAAGGGTTGTTAATTCATAGTTATCACGGATAGTATCTTTATTACTTAGAGCAATTTTATCTTGCATTCTTCTTCTTGCTCTTATTAAAGAGGCTATAAAATTTGTGAGTATGCCTTGAGATTTATAGTCGTATGGCTTTTGTAGTAAATACAGAGCATTATTATCTATACACTCCTGTTTCTCCGGAAGTGATACTTCACCAGTTTGGAATACAGATACCATATGCTTAAATGTAGGATCTGCGTTCATTTGTCTGATCATAGGAATACCATTCATTTTTAACATCATGCGATCTATAAAAACGATATCAGTATCTGGATGTTTTCTAAGGTAATCCAGAGCTGTAATTCCATCATCTTGAGAAGCAACATTAGAATATTTAATAAATCTTTTCAGATTCATTTCAGCACACATACGATTTGTTTCATTATCATCGACAATCAGTATTTTTATATCCTCGTTACTCATCTCTACTTCTCCTGTTTTACCGGCTGCGTTCTTGGTATCACAAATGTAAAGCAAGAACCCTTACCTTTATTATTCTTAGCCCAAATTCTACCATTATGTAATTCAATAATATCACGACAGATTGCAAGGCCTATCCCAGTACCGCCTGATTGTTGTTTAGTATGACTGCCTTCAGTAAATTTTTCAAATATAGATTCTAATTCTCCAGAAGGTATGCCAAGACCCTGATCTGCAATACTAAACATAAGTCCCGATACCTTCTTACCTTCTATTTCAATGCTTTTATTCTTAATTGATAATGTCAATGTACCACTGGGAGAGTATTTTACAGCATTACCAAACAAATTACTAATTACTTGTGTCATTCTTTGATAATCAAATTCAGCTGTCGTATCTATTTTAGGTTCATTAAATACCACTTCAATATCTTTTATACCATTCTTATATAATCCTTCACTCTCGGCAAGAACACTATTTACTACTTTTAAAAGTTCATTTGGCTGCATGTTTGTTTCAAGCTTGCCTTCTCCCATTTTAGATAAATCTAAAATATTATTTAAAAGATGACCTTGCCTTTCACTGGCTGAACGTACACGCAAATTAAATTCATATGCTTCTTGTACCAAATTAGCAGTATCTTCTATTAATTTATCTGCAGTTATATTTTCTTTCAGTTGATTTAAATTGGAAATGATTTCTTGTAAAAATGAATCAACATATATACTACAATTCATAACAGCATGATTCGGTGTTCTGATCTCATGACTCATATTAGATAAAAAATTACTCTTCGCCTGAAGTGCCTTCTCTAATTCTTGCGTTCGTTCCGTAACCATATCCTCCAGATGTTCATTTATCACTCTAAGTTCTATATCTCTGTTTTGAATTTTACGTAACATTTTATTAAATAATTTACCCAGAGTGCCAATTTCATCTTTATATAGTATGTTGGCTCTGGATGAGTAATCATTATCCTTTATTATTTTTTGTACTGTACTAGTTAAGTTTTGAACCGGAATAGATATTAATCTTTGAATACGCTGTGTTAATAAGAATGCTCCAAATAATATGACAAGCATTAAAACAAATGTAACAGATAATATCTGTAATACGTGTTTGTCTATTTCACTCATATCTGCCTTGATATATATATAGCCGACAACAGAACCACTTATTGTAGAAATTTCTTGGTGCACTACAATGTAGCGGTTAGTGATATACTGACCAACTTCCGGCATATCATTAGGACAAATTGTATGTTGTTTTTTGCCATAGGTAGTAAAGACTTTTTTATCTACACCATATATACATGCGCCTATTATAGAATCTTTTGATCTTAAATCATGCAGATTTTCTTCTATTTTTTGTTTATTTATAATACTTAAAAATTGCATACCTGGTGCAGTTCTCTTGCCTATAATATCTCCTACAAGTAGCAGTTCATCTATAACTGATTTT
>JBIKME010000137.1:0-3716 GCA_044359415.1 Rickettsiales bacterium
TCCCATACTTATCCAGCTTTTGTTAAAACTCATCTGTATTTATAGAAAAATTCAGGATTACTTCAGCATCTTTTTTGTCGATTACAACCGCACTAAAATCATCAGCAACAAAAAACTTATCATTTAATTTAAGTTTTCTTGCAGGCTTGGCAAATGCTTTCCATATTCCGTTAGCAATTTCCATATGCAAGGTAACTTCAACTTTAGCCGTACCTTTTGTACCTGATATTCTAGCGGGTATAACCTTAGTATCGTTAAATACAAGTACATCGCCTGCTTGAAGCAGACTAGGAAAATCATCCATAAATTTATCTTCAAGATTTTTTACTTGCAACAATCTGGATTTATCTCTGGGATAAACAGGTACGTCAGCGATAAGATCCTTTGGCAATACAAAGTCAAACTCATCTACTAGCATAAGAAACCGGATAAGATAAAAGAATTATTTTTTAACCGCATCTGCAGCTACAGAAACTTGAACCATAGCGTCAGGGTTATTTACAAGTCCATTTGCGGCGCTATTGCCTTTTTTAATAGCATCAACAAATTCCATTCCCGATACAACCTTACCCCAAACAGTATATTGACCGTTTAAAGAAGAAGCCTGACTAAACATAATAAAGAACTGGCTGTTTGCACTATTAGGATTAGCTGATCTAGCCATTGAAGCAACACCTCTTTCATGAGCTATATCAGAAAACTCAGCTTGTAAATCCGGTAAATCAGAACCACCAGTACCAGTACCAGTAGGATCACCTGTTTGAGCCATAAAACCTTCTATAACGCGATGAAAAACCACACCATTATAAAAACCTTTGCGGGCTAGTTGTTTTATGCGCTCTACATGCTTAGGAGCCACATCCGGGAACATTTGGATAACAACCCTGCCATCTTTTAAATCGATATATAAAGTATTTTCTAGATCCTGTGAAGCCGCATCATTTGCGTAAGAATTACTCATCATTAAAACCAAACTTGTAAAAATTAAAATAAATATATTTTTAAAAATCATAGTAAATCCAAATTAATTACAATCATTACCATCCACACAAGATGTACACAAGCTGTACACAATGGGTCTAAGTGTCTAAATGTTAATTTAAATCAGAACTAAAACCTTTGGCTAATTCATCACGATCAACAAACTCTATATAAGCCACCGGAGCATTATCACCAAAACGAGATCCTGCTTTTATAATTCTTATATAACCACCGCTGCGTTCTTTATATCTTTCGCCTAAAACTGAAAATAATTTCTGCACTACATCATCAGAATATAAGAATGATCTGGCCTGACGTCTTGCGTGAAGATCTCCTCTTTTAGCCAGAGTAATTAGTTTCTCCACTATCGGACGAAGCTCTTTAGCTTTTGCTAAAGTTGTTTTAATTTGTTCATGAGTAATCAAGCTTTCAGCCTGATTTGCAAATAAAGACCTTCTATGAGACTTATTTCTACCTAGTTTTCTTCCTCTAATACCGTGACGCATTGTCTTATTCCTTTTATTATTTACATATTAGATAATGCTATTAAGCAAAATCTACTAATATGGATCTTCAAATCTTTTAGCTAAATCTTCAATATTTTCAGGTGGCCAACCATCAACATCCATACCAAATCTTAAGCCCATACTTGCTAAAACTTCTTTTATTTCATTAAGTGATTTACGTCCAAAATTAGGAGTCTTAAGCATCTCACCTTCACTTTTACGAACCAAATCACCTATGTAAACTATATTATCATTTTTCAAGCAATTTTGAGAACGAACAGAAAGCTCAAGCTCATCAACTTTTTTCAGTAAGTTTCTATCAAACGCAAGAGTTTCCTCTTCAACAAGCTCTTCTTCAGCCACTTCTTCAAAACTAATGAATGTGTTAAGCTGGTCCTGCAATATTCTTGCCGCCAAAGCTACTGACATTTCAGGAGTAATTGTTCCATTTGTCTCTACGTCTAAATATAACTTATCATAATCGATAACACGCCCTACACGACTACTATCAATTTTATAAGAAACCCTTCTAACAGGACTAAATAAAGAGTCTACAGGTATTAAACCAATAGGAGCATCTTCAGGTCTGTTGTTACTAGCCGGAACATAACCTTTACCTGTTTCAACAGTGAACTCGGCATTAAATTTATGACCTGAATTTAAATTACAGATCACTAAATCCTTATTTACAATTTCCACATCGGAGCTACATTCGATCATACCAGCAGTAACAACGCATGGTCCTACAGCGTTAATATAAACCCTCTTTTTCTCAGAAGTATTCATTTTTACTACTATAGATTTAATATTCAAAACTATATCGGTAACATCTTCTGTAACACCGTCTATAGTATCAAATTCATGCTGCACACTTTCAATTTTTATAGCAGTCACAGCAGCACCCTGCAATGATGAAAGCAACACTCTTCGCAAAGCGTTACCAATAGTTATACCAAATCCACGCTCCAAAGGCTCCACAACTATTACAGCTTTAGTTTCAGAATCACCATCATGCTCAACTTGAACTTTTGAAGGCTTTATTAATTCATGCCAATTTCTTGAAATCACAGACTTATCCCCACTTATATTACAAGGTAAAAATTATTATACACGTCTACGCTTGCGCGGACGACAACCATTATGCGGAACCGGAGTAATATCTTTTATACCAATTATATTAAATCCAATTGTTTGTAGAGCACGAAGCGCTGATTCACGGCCGGCTCCAGGACCCTTAACTCGCACTTCTTGAATAGTTTTTACGCCGGACTCCTGAGCTTTACGTCCAGCTACCTCAGCTGTTAATTGAGCAGCATAAGGTGTAGACTTTCTAGAGCCCTTAAAACCTTGCGCACCAGCCGATGACCAGGCAATAACATTTCCATTAGGATCTGATATAGTCACGATAATGTTATTAAAACTAGCATTAACACTCGCCAACGCTACCGGAATATTTTTCTTTCTATTACGAACTTTCGCACTTGAAGCTTTAGTAGTCATATTTTACCTATTTTTTCTTACCTGCAATTGCAACAGCCTTACCTTTTCGTGTTCTTGCATTTGTATGCGTACGTTGACCACGAACAGGAAGCCTTCTACGATGTCTTAAACCCACATAACAACCAAGATCCATTAGCTGCTTTATATTGACGGCAACTTTACTACGTAACTCACCCTCAACTTCATAGTTCTCATCAATATATTCACGAATCTTTATTGCTTCCGCATCAGTTAATTGGTTAACTCTTGTTGACCTATCTATTTTCAAGGTATCAAGAATTTTTTTGGAAGAAGTAAGACCTATTCCATATATATATGTTAACGCAATATCTATTCTTTTTGATGAAGGAAGATTTACACCAGCTATACGTGCCACACGTTACTCCTTTATTATAAAAAACACCCTCCATACACAAGGGAGGCGTCATAATAGAAATATTTATCAATGTGTCAATAGCTAATTGTTAGTAAATTAGAAGCAAATGCTTATTTTTAAAATTTAACTCTTAACAAATCCCACAAAAAATATTTTCTCTATAAGAAACCACCGTTAATATGAAGAAAAAAACTAAACAGAATCTAAAATTCTTACAATTTCATCAGAAACATCGGTTATCGGCAACATGCCATCAACTGAAAACAACTTACCCTTTTTCTTATAATAAGGAATCAGAGGCTCCGTTTGCAGATAATACGACTTTAATCTTTCTGAAACTGTTTTATAATTAT
>JBIKME010000138.1:0-3693 GCA_044359415.1 Rickettsiales bacterium
GGGCGCAAGTTGCCATTATTTGATAAGAAGCTATTGCTGCGTATAGTAATTTCTTTTTCATATTAATAACCTTGCGAAAAATACTTATTATAAAAATTACTTATTATTAATTGTGTTCTGGATTGATAATAGCTCCTCTTCAGGAAGTGGTATAAGGCCTCTTTCAGTAAGATAACCATATTCGCCAATCGCTGAGGTACTTACTAATTCTTTAGCAAACTCTTTTAAACCTGCTGTTTTGTCAAAATGTGAGTCCTTAATATAAACAAAAAGAGGTCTGGATATAGGATAGCTGCTATTTGAGATATTTTCAAATGTAGGTTCAAACCCATCTATGTTGGAAGCTTTTACGTTAGTTGAGTTTTGGCTTAAAAAACTAAACCCTAATATTCCTAAAGCATTTTTATTATTTTTAAGCTTTTGAACTATCAGATTATCATTTTCACCAGCTTCTATAAAAGCACCATCTTCGCGCAAAATATGACAAGATTTTTCACGTTGTTTTATGTCTGGGTAGGCAGCTTTAAACTCAGCTAATTCAACACATGCTTTTTGCATGACTAACTCAACAAATGCATCGCGAGTTCCTGAAGTCGGAGGAGGGCCGTAAACCTCGATTTTCTTAGCAGGCAGGGACTTATCAATATCACTCCATAAATGATTAGGATTGTCAGCTAATTTGCCGTTTACAGGTGTTTGTTTTGCTAAAGCAAGGAAAATCTGTGTGGTTGTTAAATTAAGTTTTTCAGATCCGAGGTCGCTTGCAAATACAATCCCGTCATATCCTATTTTAATTTCAGTTATATTATTCACACCATTTTTAGCACATAGATCTACCTCGCTTTTTTTGATTGCTCTTGAAGCATTCGATATATCAATACTATTGTCGGCATCTCCTTCGCAGAAAAGTTTAAATCCACCACCAGTGCCGGTTGATTCTACAATTGGTGTTTTAAATGATGTCTTTCTTCCGAATTCCTCTGCAAGTACGGTTATAAAAGGATATAATGTCGATGAACCGGCAGCTCTTATCTGGTCATTAGCGTTAGCTGAAATGGATATGGCTCCTAATATTATACTCATCGTAATTGATTTAATTGACATAATTAACCTCTATATGATATCTCTGTAACTAATCTTGCTATCTATTATTCTAGTGTTTTCAAATAATAGTTTTTCGTTTATAGTTTATAAAAAAATATTAGTCAAATATAAATAATAAGATAAATTCCATTATAAACATCTGGTTTAATCTAACAGCTATATAAAAAATTCATTGCTTGTAATTGCTATTAGCGTTCATAAGTTAATTTATTTAAAATCTTACCTCGGATAGTAAAATCCAGACAGAAAAATATAGCAAAATAAGTTTAAGATATAAACAAAAATCCCCAATCTACCTGATTGGGGATTTTTCTTTATAAGACTTTTCTCTACTTGAGCTTAGTCTTTTGAGGATTCTTAGGAAGTTCGAATCAATATTTATAATTTAACATATTATTATTAACAATTAGTTAATTAACTAACGATTGTATAATATTTACAATTTTAAATTCTGGGTTTGAGCGATATTCATAAAACTAGACTAAAAAAATTCATTGCCTATAGTGCTTGGATGGTTATTTATCAAAGAGTATTGTTATGAGTGAACTTAAAAACATGCAGCAGAATTTAATACAAGATTCAATGCGATTAGACAATTTACCAAAATTAGTTTTAATTGACGGATATGGTTATGTTTTTAGGGCATATCACGCGCTTGCGAGAGCTAATATGAAGCGTCAGGACGGCACCCCCGTGGGAGCTGTCTATGCCTTTACAAACATGCTGATGAAAGCTATAAAGGATCATGATGCCGAATATATAGCCGTTGTTTTTGATGCCGGAAAAAAAACATTTAGAAATGATATTTATGAGCAATATAAAGCTAACAGACCGCCAGCTCCTGATGATTTGATACCGCAGTTTGAGTTGGTTAGGCAGGCAGCCAAGGCTTTGAATTTGGTTACGATAGAAAAAGAAGGATTCGAGGCAGATGATTTAATCGCAACCTACGCAATTAAGGCTAAAAAAGCCGGATATAGAGTGGTTATAGTCTCCTCCGATAAAGATTTGATGCAGCTTATATCGGATGGAATCCAGATGTATGATCCGATTAAATCAAAAATTATTTCTGATCTTGAGGTAATGGAAAAATTTGGTGTTGCTCCAAATAGAGTTTTGGATGTTCTTTCCTTAATGGGTGATTCGTCTGATAATATACCGGGTATTCCTGGAATCGGTCCCAAGACTGCAGCTGAATTAATTAATAGATTCGGCTCTTTAGACGAAGTTCTAAGTAATACAGATCAGATAACTCAGGAAAAAAGACGAAAAACAATTCAAGATAATACCAAGCAGGCTATTTTATCCAGAAATCTGATAAAGTTGTGTTTTGATGTTCCTTTAGATATTGCAATTGAAGATTTGGCTTACAAAGCTACGGATACGGAAGTTATTATATCATTTTTACAAGAACAAGGATTCAAATCCTTAATAAGTAAAGTTTTAAATTCTGCTAATCCAGCCAATATATCTGTTGCTGTATCTGTTGCTGAAGCAAAAATAACAGATAGCTATGTAAACAATAATATATATCAAGTTGTAAGCGATATTAACTTGCTTCTAAAATGGATTAAAGATCAAAAAGAAATATCGCAAATATCTATTTATTTATTAAGTGATGAAAAAGATAAATCCGATATAGCGGTAGCGCTGTCAGTTGCTGGTGGTTCTTGTATTTATCCTTTGAAAACTAAATTAGAACCTGTGCAAACAAATTTGTTTACTTTCGAAGAAGAGTCCGGCAGGGCGGAAAGTTTTTTATCTGTCATAAAAGCTATAAAAGATATATTGGAAGATACCAGCATTAATAAAATTTTTTATAATGCAAAACCGATAATTAAACTTGCTAAAAAAATCAATATAGAAATAAAGTCTTTTGAAGACATTATGATGATGTCATATTGTTTGGAGGCCGGTATGCATAAGCATGATTTACATAATCTGTTGGTTAAAAACAATCTTCTGTTAACGCAAGATATTCCAGATAGTAAATCTATATGTACTGCAGATACCGACAGCACTAACAATTATTTATGCAATATAGCGAGTTCTTTATTGTTTTTATATAAAAAATTAAGACATAGATTATTTCAAGAAAATGATACCGATCTTTATTTAAACATTGAAAAGCCGTTAATTATAGCTCTTGCTGATATGGAAATTGCCGGCATTAAGATTAATATCTCTGATTTAAAATCTTTATCAAGCATATTTGCGTCCGAGATAGAAAAACTAGAGCAAGAAATATATCAATTAACAGGTATTACATTTAATATAGGCTCTCCAAAGCAGTTAGGAGAGGTACTGTTTGACAAACTTGGTTTTAAGGGTGGTAAAAAATCTAAAAAAACCGGCGCCTACTCAACTGACATTAATGTACTTCAGTCTTTAGCTGATGAAGGAAATTTAATAATAGTTAAAATACTGCAGTGGCGCCATGTTTCTAAAATGAAAACTACTTATACTGACGCTCTTCCTAAACAGGTTGCTTCAGACGGTAGAATACATAGCTGTTTTGAAATGGCTGTTACTAATACCGGTCGTCTTAGTTCTCGGGACCCTAATTTACAAAATATACCTATCAGAAGT
>JBIKME010000139.1:0-3690 GCA_044359415.1 Rickettsiales bacterium
TGCATCGCATAGTTCACCTTTCATAACCTTACCACCGCCAAAGTTAAAAATTATTATTTAATAAACGATATACAATAGAAATAATACAATATCAATTATGTATCCAATTTCATTAAAAAATTTGTACTTTTATTATCATTGCATATTCTCATAATGACATGAAGTATGTCTAATACATATATTATACAAGTGTTGCTAGACAAAGAGCGGGGAAAGATCCTAATTACCATTAGAGAACTTCTGATAACCTAAAGATATTGTTTTTTATCTCTACATTCTCAAAAATATCAATAAATATTAATATTGCAATTTATTTGCTGCTGCTTGAAGTGATGTAATAATTTTAATTGGATAATCAGTTACTACTCTATCGACCTTCATACTGTTTAATTTTGTTAAATCATTTAGAGTATATACTTCTACTTCTATATTAGCTTGATGCATTACATCAATAAATTCGGATGTAAGCGCATCATAGTTAATGGATATTTGTTCTGGGATAAATTTACATAGTTGTTTTATTTCATTAAGAGCAGGCAATCTATTGGTGATTGTATTTTCTAATGGAAAATCACTCTTGGCATTATAAGCGTCATTAGCATTGATTAAAAAACAATATAGTCTATCGGGGTTAATTTGTTTTAGATATTCTAAATTAATTGGCTGGAACGAGCGAATAACGGTTTGTTTATTAATTTTAGGGTTATGATTTAAAATATCTACGATATTTTCAACTAATCTTATATTTGCGGGTTTTATTTCCAGGTGAAACTCAAAATCTTTAGAAAAGTCTAATTTTTCTAATATATAGAATGTTTCTGCTAATGTATCTAAATCCGGTCTTAGCTCTTTTAGCTCTTGCGCTGTTAGGGAAAAAACCTCAATTGGTTTTGCAAATTCAATGATAGTACCATTGGATAATTTATAGCTAATAAACTTATCATGCATTAGAAATGGAATATTATCACGAGTGCCGACTACATCATATTCAACACCGCAAACCCCTAGATTTTCTAGAATTACCGTATCTTTTAATTTAGATAAGCTATTGCATTTATGGCCGATAATCTTGATTTGATGATTAGGTGGAAATTTGTTCATGATATTATAATTATAACATGATCGTGCCTTGGTGTCAAATTTAGGGACAACTGTTTCAACATCTTATTTAAGTTTAAGTTTCAGTCAGACATTAATTTATCTAACAAATTAATACAGCATTATATCTATATTATATTAATGTCTGACTGAATTTAACAAGCGATTATGATAACAATACTATTTACCACGTTGAGATCTTCCTCCACCTGCTCCATATGCTACTGCAGATGCAGCCTGTACTGTTGGATTTGGGCGTGCGGCTGCTGCACCGCCGCCACCAGGTTGCTGGCCTGCATTGGAGAATTCTGCATCAAGTTTGTCTCCTGCTTCTTCAAGTTCTCTTGCTGTTGCCAGAAGGCTTGCCTGGTCTGCTATCTGCGCTTGAAAATCCCTTATACCAAGCTTAAGTTCAGGAAAGTTTGCTCCAAGATAAGAAGCAGTATTAATGAGTTGATTTATTTGTTTGGGTCCGAATTTACTTGATAAGGAGACTAAAATTTGATCAGCGCATGTTTTTGTTCCATCAGGACCACTGAACAATTCATCACTCTTACAACGTGCATCACTACCAAGTGATAAATAAGTTTCTAGTAGTGCTAGTACTTCCGGTTCTGTTCCCTTACTATTCTCGTCAAAGAATATCTTAGCTAATACTGGCACTAAGTATTTCTGTAGTTCAGCTTTATCATCCCCTGCCTCATTGAGTGCTGGATTTACAAGTTCTAGGAAGTCAGCATTGTAGGCTGCGCCCAAAGCCGCTGTTAAAGATTCTTTTATTTTAGGGTTTACCAAATATTTCTTATTAACAAGAAATTCTTTGTCCAATTCAGCTTGTTGTGCAGCTTGTGTTGCTGCTCCAGCTTCCAGCCCTTTTTTGTAGATATCAGATAGTATTGCAACTTGTTATAGTGTTAGAATTATAGTATTTGAAAGTGTACCGCCTTTTGCTCCTGTACTTACTTTACCAAAATTTCCACCTTCATTTTTTTCCACAAATTTCGGTAAATATTGAACCAGTCTTTTCGTGTTTGTAGAAGGTTTTGATGGGTCCTTTCCTTCTTTACGTGCAACTACTACATCCAGACCTCCAGTTTGATCATTTTGTTTAAAGCTTAATTTTGTTGAAATATCTACCCCTAAATCAGGAACAGGCTTACCAAACATGTCTAGTTTTGGTACATTCCTTGCTGCAATTTTAATTAACTCAATCGCATTTTCTTGTGCAGGCGTAAATTTAGATGCACCCCCTGATGCAGAGTTTTCATATCCTTTACTCATATTTTACTACTTCCCTATATAAAAATTAAAGATTCATTAAAAGAATATACAAGAAATTTATTAATTGTCAAATTTTCATTTAAAATATATCTATTTAAAGATACATATTTTATTATATATGATGATATTGTAGGGAGTTTTATCTTTGAACAATTCCAATATTTAAGGCAATTTTTACTTCATATCAGACCTAAAAATATATAATAAATATACAATTATGCTGTATACGACAAGGAGTTGTTTATAGATTAAGTTACAAACAAAAATCTTTTATCAAAAACAGATGTCTGTTTATTATGCAACAATCTAAGCGCATGCGATACTAACCATGCTATTATATAATTTACGCATAAAGAAGTCTAAATCATCTACTTTGGTTCTGATATGAGGATCGCTAGTTAAATAGTTAAAAGAATAATCTTTGGCGTATTTATTTAAACTTTCTTTAGCGGAAAAAGTCGATAATTTGCCTTGAGCACATATACTATGAACTTTACCATGATCAATAATGAGTCCCGACTCATTCTTTTCTCTTATAACATCGGCTAAATCATGAAATATTTTTAAAATCAACGGATCAATCGCCTCAAGTTTTTTGATAAAGTCTTCTTTGATCATGGCATAACACCAGGTATCGGCATTAGAGATAACGGTAGCACATCTAACATCCTTTGATATAAAAGCCATTTCTCCAAAGATAGATCCCTTGCCCAGAGTGGATAACAAAAGATTTTCTTCCCCACGCTCTTTATAAACCTTTACTGAGCCATCACAAATTAGAAAGACGGAAAATGCAGGTTTACCTTCTTTGAAGATCACCTCGTCTTTTTCAAAATTTACATTGGGTGTCAAATTCATACTTTGTTTTATACCAATTTATTATTATAATATTGTTCTTTATTTAATCTATATAGCACGTGATAACTTAAAAGACTATCCGGATTTAATTTAGGATGATAAAAATCATCTTCCTGATTATGGCTCATACCTATCTTATGCATTACTTTTCTTGATGCCTCATTGTTTTTTGTAGTAAAAGATACTATTTCATTAAAAGATAAGTCATTAAAAGCATAATCTCTTGCGGCTATTGCAGCTTCAGTAGCAAAACCCTGCCCCCAATCATTGTAGGATAATCGCCAGCCTATTTCTATAGCTGGCATAAAATTAGCTTCAAAATCAGGAATATTAAGACCTGTAAATCCGATAAATTTATTATTATCTTTTCTTTGAACTGCCCATAAACCAAAACCATTGGAATAAAATTGTTTAATGATTTTATCTGCTAAATAATCAGATTCATTTTTATTT
>JBIKME010000140.1:0-3687 GCA_044359415.1 Rickettsiales bacterium
TTATGGACAGCCTCGCTGAATATTACCACTGGCAGGACAGAAGGTCTTTATTCCAGGTGATTGATATAGTTAAAGAAAATGAGGTAGACCTTAAGGAAATAGGAAAATGGTCAAAAGAAGAAGGTAAATACGAATTATACAAAAAATTTATTGAGCAATTAGATTTAGCGAAGAAATAATTCTGATGCAACATAATGCAACAAATTGAAACGCTGCGCAACACGATGCAACGGTGGTGGAGCTAAGCGGGTTCGAACCGCTGACCTTCTGGCTGCCAGCCAGACGCTCTACCAACTGAGCTATAGCCCCAAAATGATATTAAAATCAGATTTAAAATGTATTAATCAATATATACTAATATTGCAAGATTTTATTTATTACAAAAGTCATTAATAGCATTAAGATTAACAAAATCAGCTATTTTTAAAGCATTTGTATGTGATAATTGATAACCTTCAATTTCAACTAAGGCATTCATACCAACTACGATTGCTAAACGATTATTAACATCGCTACGATAGAATTTTTTAATATAACCATTATAATCACCTATTCCATTTTTAACCCCTTTGTCACTCTGACTTGCAAACTGGATCATTTCATCAATTTGCGGTGAATCAATTAAAATGCTAACTTGCACTTCATCTATGCCATCACTAAACACTCTGGATGCGACACTAATACCTTTAGTGGTATGTTTACGTATCGCTTCCTCATCAGATATTTGCCAGCCATCAATACTAGTAGGAAGTAATATTTGAATTTGCTTTGATTGAATACCGCGTACGACTTCCTCGGCTTGTTGCATGGCACTTAAGGCTTTAAATATATTATCTTCATTATAAGCTTTAACAGCATCCTTTAGAAAATTTGAAATATCCCCTTTACTTTCAGTAACTTGAATATTTTTCGCCATCGTGGCGCTAGTGCCATCATTTTTTTTACTATCATTTTTTTCTTGCAATATAAGCTGACTATCTATCGTCTCATCTGCCTTATCACTGACCTTAATGTTTTGTGCGTGAGCTAAGGGGTTGTTAATCAGAAACAATATCGATAACACAGATAATCTATTAAACAAAATCATCACTACCTCTGATATTTTGAATTTTTAAATACATTTTAATATTTTATAATAAGCCTTATCTATTAATTTTATATTAATAAAAAGTTTAATATGTTAATTTATTTCTTTTGTAAGCTGAATAAAAATAAGGTTCCACATATGAGTTGGAAAACTGATCAGGGTTGAATATAACATCATAAACAGCTCTTATCGTCTCATCAGCTTTAGAAAAATCATTGTTATTAAGGCTGTCAGTATATAAATCCACGTAATCTTCTTCGTTTTCATTTTGTTTATCAATAAATTTAGCCATTTCTTTTATACTATTTTCCACCTGAACAATGGTAACAATGTTATGAAGTAACCAGTTTCTTACAAATGCCGCTTTTATACGGGCAGTAGCTCTGTCTTCCATTAAAGGCACGCCACTTAACTCTTTCACAGCAGAACAGCCCACCCCCCTCCTTACCCATGGCTCTGCATAAGCAATCAGTCCATGAACCGCAAAATTAAGATTTTCTAATATTTCCATCTCCGTTAAATCCGCAAGATCAGCCTCCGGAAAAGAAAATAAATCTTCCAGATTAATTTTCTGTATATTAGCTTTATAATCTTTTTGCATCTGCCTGACATTACCATGAATGTGAAATGCCATCGCATGTATCGCTGCTGCCGAAGGAGAAGGTGACCATCCTGTATCTGTTAAGCCTTTGACCTGCTGTTCTTTGCTCTTTAATAATCCTGTCATATCCTTTATCGCAGCCCACATCCCCGCCCCTATTTGCGGTACATTTAGTTGCAAACTAATATTAACATTATGAGCTTCATAAGATGTTTTATATAATTTTGATGATAGCTTTCTATATGGGGCAATCGGACCCTGATACATCATTAAATCAATAAAACTTCCAGTATAGTCTAAAAAGCCTGTATTGGTGAAAAATATAACATTTTTTGCGGCAACTATACAATCATGTAATTGCGAGTTGGTCCGCATCTCTTCGTTCATAATGCCTATTTTGTTACTATAAAGCGGTAAATTTTGTAATTGATTAATTCTATCAAATAATTTAACAGTAAAATTTACCTCTTCTGCGCCGTGCATTTTAGGGGCCACATGATACCGATAGCCAATTAAACTGGTAATATAACAATCAAGTATTTTTTCATAAACGGCCTCACCTTTGTATGTTATAATATCTTTGTCAGCTAACATATGCGGACCTACATCACGAACTAAAGCTAAGGCGGTTCTTTTAAGGGTCTTTTCCTGAAGGGTTTTAGCATCAAGATAGTAAGTATCCTCATTTATTGTTCTGGTTTTACCCCTTACGCTACACTCTAAATTACCGTCTATAATACCTTTTAGGATGCGGTATCCTTCATATTTATTTTCAGGGGCAGATATGGAGGCATCTTCTAAATCAATAATATATGTTATTGCAGCCTCTATCTGAATATCATTTATTCCGGCTTTATCTAAGAGTATATTAATTTTAAGAGAATTATTTTCCAAAATAAAACCTGTTAACAAATTGTCAGCTAACGTAATACCTATAAGCTTGTCTTCCATCAGCTGTAATTTATCAGCACCTGAAACTGCTAATAACTCTTTATTATCAATATTATATTCAAAGCTGCTAATATCATTCCAGCTTGTATTATTAGAGAATCTGGTAATTTTATCCAAAAAATCATTACAATATCTAACTACTGATTTTTTACGCTCATCTTCAGTTTGACTTTGATCAATTATATTTGAAAAATATACAGCGTCATATAAACTATGCCACCTGGCATTTGCAGCGTTTAAAACCATATTAACCTTATCTGCCGGAACAACAAGCTGCGGTCCGGCCATTTTGGTAATTTCCGAATCATTCACTTCCACCTGAACCGCATCATTATTTTTATTATCTGCCTTAATGTAATTTAATTCCTCTAATTTGCGTATAAGCAGACTGCATATATTTGATTTATTTTCTTTATCATTTGTTGTAAAAAAATCATTTATTTCTTGTTGTAAATAGTCTCTTTTGAGTAAAAGAGCTTTATTATCATTACTAAACTCATCAATTATAACTGCCAGATTATTAAAGACAGTTTCAGTAGAAAGATTAGCCTTAATACAGCTGCTATTAACAAAGTCATACAGCTCTTGTGACACAGACAGATCTTTAGAAATTATAACCATTACTCCAAACCTCTTTAAAAAATATTTACATAGCAAAACTATACAGCAAAACTATACAGCAAAACTATACAGCAAGAATATATAGCAAGTCTATAAGGCAAGAATATAATATCTTTAATTGATTTATCTCAAGTTTTTTTATTGATTAACTTATTATATATGTTTATACACATTCTAATATAATTAGACCTAATATAATTAGACTTGAGGATCATAATGAAAGATTTGGAAGGTAATAAAATTGTTGCGGCAATTTTAGTAGCCGGTTTAATTGCGTTAATTACCGGTAAAATAGCTAACGGATTATATCACCCTGTTGAGAACCCTGAAAAACGTGGATATAAAGTTGAAGTAGCATCTAATGACAGCTCTTTAGAATCAGCCGCAAAGACTGAGGAGATTCTTGATATTCCAGCTTTACTTGCTG
>JBIKME010000212.1:0-2777 GCA_044359415.1 Rickettsiales bacterium
TTAATAGAAGAAATAAAACAAAAAAAAATTAATAATTGATATGACACTTTTGCAAATATATGAGCCTGGCCAAACTCCTAAACCGCATGCAGATCAAGATAATCTAGCTATAGGTATTGATCTTGGCACCACTAATTCACTGGTAGCTTTTTTTGATGGAAAAGATAGTAAAATAATCGCTGATGCATCTGGTAATCTTTTGCACCCATCTGTTGTCCAATATCTTGAAAACGGTGATATTTTTACCGGTAACTTTTGTACAGACAAGGGGTTTATAATAAGTTCTGTAAAGCGTTTAATGGGACGCGGAGCTGAAGATGTAAAAAAAACTTCAAATTCTTTGCCTTTTAAGATAGTTGAAAATAATGACGGAATAATTCGTCTTGATGTAAATGGAAAACAGCTTACTCCGATAGAAATATCAGCTCAGATATTAATAAGTCTTAAAAAAATTGCCTCAGATTCGCTTGGTAAGGAAGTTAAAAAAGCTGTTATAACAGTGCCGGCGTATTTTGATGACAGCGCGCGTCAGGCTACAAAGGATGCGGCTAAAATAGCCGGTTTAGAAGTGTTGCGTCTGATTAACGAGCCTACAGCTGCAGCTTTAGCATATGGTTTAGCTAAGGAAGCAGAAGGTATATATGCGATATATGACTTGGGGGGAGGTACTTTTGATATTACCATATTAAAGATGGAAAAAGGGGTGTTTCAAGTGCTGTCAACCGGTGGAAGTATGATAATTGGTGGCGATGACTTTGATCGTGAGATAGCGGAAATTCTTTTATGGAAATATAAAAGTCAGAATAATCTGTCAATTGAACCTGAATCAAGGCAGTTACAAAAAATATTGTCGGTATCTCGTAAAGCAAAAGAATATTTAACTGATCATAGCGAAGGTGATTTTAAATTCAACATATGTGATAATGATGTAAAATTTACAATTACACGCGCAGAGTTTGAAAATGCAATTTTGCCTTATACCAATGCTACTATCGATATATGCAAACAGGCGTTAGAAGATGCTAATATTAACATAGAAGATTTAGATGGTGTAGTATTGGTAGGTGGGTCTACAAGAGTGCCTTTAATACGTAATAAAGTTCAAGAGTTTTTTGGCGATAAGATCCATTCCGGGGTTGATCCTGATCAAGTTGTAGCTCAAGGAGCTGCATTGCAGGCTCATAATTTAACATATGGGTCTGATAATTTACTTGTTGATGTGTTGCCTTTGTCGTTGGGGCTGGAGACGATGGGAGGAATTGTTGAAAAGGTAATTCATAGGAATACACCAATTCCGGTATCTATGGCTCAAGAATTCACAACTTATAAAGATAATCAAACCGGAATGCAGATACATGTTGTACAAGGTGAGCGTGAAATGTCCTGCCAGAACCGATCTCTGGCAAAGTTTGAGCTCAAAAATATTCCGCCAATGGTAGCCGGAGCCGCCAGAATTAGGGTTTTATTTACTGTTGATGTTGACGGGCTGCTTACTGTTAGTGCTAAGGAGCAAATAACCGGACTTGTACAAACAATTGAAATAAAGCCAAGTTACGGATTGTCTGATGAGGAAGTAAAGAATATGCTTTATGCTGCCATGGAGAATGCCAAAGATGATATGGAAAATCGTCTTTTAGCGGAAGCTAGGGTGCAGGCTGAAGGAACTATAATTGCCATTGAAGACGCACTTGTTAAAGACCGCTATTTATTGGATGTATCTGAACTAAAACACATAGAGTCTTGTATAGAAGAGTTAAAGCTTTATTTAAATGAATCTGATAGAGCTAAAATAAATACAATGCGTGAGATTGTAGAAAAAGCTACTGAGAAATTTGCGCAAATGCGAGTGGATAAATACATATCTATGGCCTTACATGGTAAAAATATAGAACAGGTTTGATCTCTTGTTATGGATGTGGTTACCTCATGAAAATTTATAAAGTCTTACGTATCAATTAAGAAAGTTAGGGATTAATTTGTTAATAAATTAACAATAAATTAAATACCGCCTACAAAAAAAGCCCCTGAAGAATGCAGGAGCTTTTTCTGCTGTATGTTTAATTTTTATTTATTATCTTCTTTCACCAAATAAGCGAAGTAACATTATAAATAAGTTAATAAATGATAGATACAAGTCCAAGGCCCCAATTATTGCAGCTTTTCCTGCTGCCTCGGCGTTTCCGGAAACCTGATGATATATTTGTTTGATCTTTTGATTATCATATGCTGCCAGTCCTGTAAATACTAACACTCCGATTACGGATATGCCAAATTGTAAAGCTGAGCTTTGCATAAACATATTCACTAAAGATGCTATTACCAGACCTATTACGCCCATGAATAAAAAAGAACCCATGCCGGATAAATCCTTTTTTGTTGTGTAGCCATATAAGCTTGCAGAAGCAAATGTGGCTGCCGCTATAAAAAAGGCTCTTGCGATGCTTTCCTGGCTGTAAACAACCAGAATTGACGAAAGAGAAACCCCCATTATTGTTGCGAATGCCCAGAACCAAGCCTGAGCCGCGCCCATAGAGAGCTTGTTCATTCTTGCTGAAAGGTAAAAAACAATCCCAAGCGGAGCTAAGGCAACCACCCATTGTAATGGAGAGCCGTATATTGCTTGCATTATAGCTGGTGATGATGCTGTCAGAAACGCAGCTGCTCCCGTTACACCAAGAGCCATAGACATATAGTTATATACTTTTATCATATGAGCGCGTAAACCTTCGTTGTATTCCGCCGATCGTACTAAGCTCGGGTTTTGTACTTTGTTATAT
>JBIKME010000142.1:0-3657 GCA_044359415.1 Rickettsiales bacterium
TAGTACGCCATAGCCAGTTATTGGCTATGGTTGGTTTTACTACTAAACTATCTATGTAGTGACCTCTGTTATCGGCTAAATCTGCAATTGCAGTACTTACTTTTTTATGCTGAATAAATCCCATCATCAGGTATAACATAGATAGTATAAGGCCTGCGTATATAAGCTTTTTGGATTTATAGTAACAACCAAATATCACTGACAATAGTAGAATAATCGTATAGATAGGATCAATTATAGATATTATATTAAATGCAACCCTATGATCGGAAAAAGGCCAATATAATCTGGTACCGTAACCAGTACATGCATCTAATAGGCCGTGAGTAGCAAAGCCTAAAGTAGCATATAAGAATATAGTTTTAAAATGATATTTTTTTCTAAATATAAAATATAAAAAAGCGGCAACAACGGCTCCGCCGATAGGAATGAAGGATAACGCATGAGTAAAATGCCTGTGATACTCAATAGTCAATAATGGATCTGCATCAGACCTGATAAAAATATCCAGATCCGGAGCCAAACCACCTGCGATTCCACAAATAGCAGCAAGTCTAATTTTTTCATTAGTCGCAAATGATGATGCTAAACTTGCGCCTAATACCGCTTGAGTCAAAGGATCCATATAAAAACTCTTGTAAAAAAACTGTTATTGAAATCAAAATTTCTTAATTATTGCATTGAACAGCTTTTTTCTCACTTAAAAGACTACCTGCAATCATCCCTAATATAGACATTAACAAGCCTGCTAACTGAGGTGGAACTATTATAGTACCCTCCGCAACGAAGTAAGTTAAAATCTGCAAGCTGATCCAGGTACCTACTCCCAAAATTATAGATAAAAGAGCGCCTGTATTATTTGCTTTTTTCCAGTATACGCCAAAAGCCAGTGGTACAAAAGCACCGCATAACGTTACCAGATAAGCATCTTCTACCATCTCAAATATAGTCATCCCGGCCATGCTGCTATAATAGGCATAAATATATACAATTATACCGAACACCAGTACTGAGTATCTGGAAGCACGAAGTAAACCCTTATCATTAAGCTTGAATGTTTCCTTTAAAATATTTTCCGCAAACAAAGCTGAAGGCGCAAGTAACGTACCGGAAGCTGTTGACATAATTGCTGACAACAAAGCTCCAAAAAACATCACTTTTACAATCATCGGAGTATCATTAATTATAAACGAAGGAAGTATACGCTGTGTATCTATCCCCTCCTGACTATATGAACTAAGTATATCCGGATATAACATTATAACACCGTAGGTTATAAATATCGGAATAAAACAAAAGGCAATATAAAAAACACCACCGATTACAGTACCTGTAACTGCTGTTTTCTCATTTTTTGCCGACATAACCCTCTGGAAAACATCCTGTTGAGGTATCGATCCGAGGCCCATAGTTACAAACGCGCCTATAAAAGTAAGTATGGCCGGCAAACTAAACTCAGGCCAAAAATCAAATTTATTATTCATAGAAGCGTGTTCAATAATTGCGACAGCTCCGCCATCAACACGATCCGCTACTAAAAATGCAACAACAGATAAGCCGATTATGATCATAATCATCTGCACAAAATCAGTCATTACCACTGACCACATTCCACCAAAAATTGTATATATAATAACTGCACCAATTCCTATGAGCATACATAATTCCATCGGTATAACATTATTCGATACAAGATTAATAACCATACCAAGAGCTACAACTTGCGCCGACACCCATCCTAGATAACTTATGCAAATAGCAACAGATACTAATAATTCTACTACACGTCCGTATTTTTTACGATAAAAGTCACCAATGGTCATTAATTTCATGCGATATAGCCTGGCAGCAAAAAAAACACCTACAAATATCAGGCAAAATCCGGCTCCAAAAGGATCAGAAACAACCCCTGCCAATCCTTCATCTAAAAATGTAGCTGGTATGCCAAGAACAGCCTCAGAACCGAACCAAGTTGCAAATACCGTAGCTATTGTAATATAAACAGGCAACGAACGACCTGCTAAAATATAATCGGTAGAACTACGTACTCTCAAACTTGCATAAAGACCAATTGCAATAGAAAGAAGAATATATAAAAATACAAATAATACTAACGTGGTCATCAGCTAAATTCCTATTTTAAAGAATTAATAAAGATAAAATCAATAGAGATAATGTTAGTAAAATATACTTAACTTTATATCCAAGTAAAATTTCTTCATTAACATAAAAAAACAATATATCAACCACGAATATTACAAATCAGCTAACGATACACGCCTTAAGTCCCACAAAAAGTTTGTAAAACCCTTTCTTCAGGCTTAGGAGGTTTAGTATAAAAATCATCTTTGATATTATAATCATATGGTTTTTCTAAAATTTTAATCAGCATTTTCATATCCGAGTAATCATCCTCTTCTACTGCCTTATTGATAACTTTTTCTACCAAATGATTGCGTGGTATATAAACGGGATTGTTTTTTTGCAAAAGCAGAATCTTATCTTCATTTGTAACCTCTTCTGCATTTAAACGATTTTTCCAAGTTACAACCCATTCTTGCAAACAAATATCTATCTGCTCGTTATCGCTTATAAGATAGAGATATAAATTTGAAAATATATTGGTAAAATCAAGTTTGTTTTTATGCATTATTTGCAAAAGTTGATTTATTAACTCCTCATCACTATGTTTTATGTTAGTAATTGCTATTTTCTTAGAAAAAATATTCAGCCATATTTTTTTATAATGAACATAATAATTATTTAATGACTCTTCAGCTTTATCTAATGCCTTATTAATATTATCATCTAGTAATGGTAAAATGGCTTGCGCAAATCTTGCCAAATTCCAATACCCAACAAACGGCTGATTTGCATATGCATATCTGGAAATAGTGTCAATAGAACTAAATACCTTATTAGGGTTATATTCATCCATAAAAGCACAAGGTCCGTAATCTATAGTTTCACCTATGATCAAACAATTATCGGTATTCATAACCCCATGAATAAAACCTACCGACATCCAGCTGGCAATTAACTTAGCTTGTTGTAAAATAACTTCATCAAGTAATTGTAAATATTGATTTTCTGTATCTTTAAAATACTTAAAATGCCTATTAATCACATAATCGGCAAGTTTTTTGATTGAAGCTATGTCAGATCTTGCCGCAAAATACTCAAATGTGCCTACTCTTATATGACTTGAGGCAACTCTGGTTAGAATTGCTCCAGGCAACATTTTTTCTCTTTGTACATATTCACCTGTTTTAACCACAGCAAGTGAACGAGTGGTTTTGATACCAAGATTATACATAGCTTCACTAATTATATACTCTCTAATTACAGGACCCAGAGCCGCTTTACCATCACCGTTACGTGAAAATTTAGTTTTCCCGGAACCTTTTAGTTGAATATCATATCTTTTGCTATCGACTATTATTTCTCCAAGTAAAATTGCTCTTCCATCACCTAAAGAAGGTACAAAATTTCCAAATTGGTGACCGGCATAAGCCAGTGCAATAGGCTTTGAACCGTCAGCTATATAATTCCCGGCTAAAAAATCATATCCCTTTTGGGAATAAAATGCTTTTGGATCTAAATTTAACTCTTTACCTAAGGACTCGTTAAAATCAATAAGCACAGGATTGCTTATTT
>JBIKME010000143.1:0-3645 GCA_044359415.1 Rickettsiales bacterium
GTTTTGATGTTCATATGGTCGGTTCATGGAATGAAAATAATGGCAAGCTTGAAGAGGATTTTCGTTATTATGATGGAAAAACGCAAAAACGTATATGGACAATAACTAAGAATGACGATGGTACTTATAATGGCATAGCTGATGATATAGTAGGCATAGCAACAGGAAAAACGCAAGGTAGTGCTGTAAACTGGTCCTATGTTATGGATATAGAAGTTGATCAGAAAATCTATAGGTTAAAATTAGATGACTGGATGTGGCAAATGAATGATGGTGTTCTTATTAACCGTTCGTACTTAAAAAAGTTTGGTATAACTGTTGCTGAGTTAACATTATTTATGCAAAAACAGGATTAAGATGAATTTAACAAACGAAACTGTATGGATAATAGGCGCAACTAGTGGAATTGGTCGCGAAATTGCAATTCAATTGGCCTCAAAAGGTACTAGGCTGATTCTTTCGGCGCGTCGTGAGACTGAACTTAAGAAGCTGCAAAAGCAATTGGGCAAGGAGCATATTATTTATCAGATGGATGTTGCCGATGGAATGCAAGTTAAAGACATTTGCAATAAGATAGGCGCGTTAAAAAATAATATTGATAGGGTTATATTTATGCCTGCTTTATATAAACCTGATTCTATTGCCAATATGGATTTAGCATTTATGTCAATGATGGTTGATGTTAATATCAAGGGTGCTTTTCATATAATTGGCGGAATATTGCCTATATTTGAAAAACAAAATACAGGTCAAGTAGCTATTTGTGGTAGTGTTGCAGGATACACCGGATTACCAAATGGTCAGCCATATAGCGCAACTAAAGCTGCTATAATTAATTTTACTGAAAGTTTGTATGCGGAAGTTCCTGGTTATATAGACGTAAAGCTGATAAGTCCTGGTTTTGTAGATACTCCAATGACAGAAAAAAATATTTTTGTAATGCCGATGATGATTTCTGCCCAGAAGGCAGCTTCTTGTATTATAAAAGGTTTAAATCAAAAAGGCTTTGAGATTCATTTCCCAAAAAAATTTACTTTTATGGTAAAGCTGTTGTCAATATTGCCATATAGTTTAAAGTTATTTTTGACTAAAAAGATGGGAGAAAGGATATGAATATTTTAATCACCGGAGGAACAGGTTTTGTAGGTAGTTATCTTGTAGATTTTTTAATGCGGAATGATTTTAATATTACAATTTTAACACGCAATAAAAATAAAGTTATCGATGGAATCAAAGCTATATCCGATGTAAATGAAATAATGCCCGGAGATAAAATTGATGTTATTTTTAATCTCGCAGGAGCGCCAATTAGTAAAAGATGGTCGGATGCATACAAGAAAGAACTTGTTGATAGCCGTATTAAAACCACTGCAGATATTATTTACCTTATAAAAAGGTTAAAGAAAAAGCCTGAAGTTCTAATTAGTGCTTCTGCGGTTGGTTATTATGGCTCGCAGGGTAATAATATCATTGACGAGCAGACTAATCCACATAATGAGTTTACTCATAAACTATGTAAAAAGTGGGAAGGTGAGGCCCTAAAAGCTCAAAAATATGGTGTCAGGGTTTGTATAACAAGACTTGGTGTTGTGTTGGGAAAAAAAGATGGGGTTTTAAAGAAGATGCTTCTTCCTTTTAAGCTTGGGCTAGGTGGTCAAATAGGCAATGCTGAACAATATTTTTCATGGATACATATTGCTGATGTTATAAATGCATTTATTTTTTTAGTCGAAAATAAAGACGCAAAGGGCATATATAACTTAACATCGCCTAATCCTGTTACAAATAAATTTTTTACTAAAGTTCTTGGTAAAAAATTACACAGACCTACTTTGTTTCCTATGCCGGCATTTGTGGTAAAGCTACTATTTGGAGAAATGGGAGAAACATTACTGCTAAAAGGGCAAAGAGTTTTACCTGTTAATCTAGAAAAATCAGGTTTTAAATTTAAATATTCTAAACTTGAAAAGGCGTTAGGAGAACTTGTAAAATGAAAAATAGGATTGCTGTCATAGGCGCCGGCATATCGGGAATATATGTGGCAAAAGAATTATCAAAATTTGCCCAGGTTACCGTATTTGAAAAATCCAGAGGTTTTGGCGGCAGAATGTCAACTAGAACAAGGGATGATTTTGAATTTGATCATGGCGCTCAATATTTTACAGTAAAAAGTAATGAATTTAATGATTTTTTGTTACCATATATCGATACAGGTATTATTTGTAGGTGGTTACCAAAAATGGTTTGTATTGAAAATGGTCATAGCCATGATTTAAATAATTCAATATCAGATACTAATTTTTATGTTCCTTTGCCTAAAATGAATAGTTTTTGTAGGTTTCTAGCTTCGGGGCTCGAAGTTCATCTTGAAACCATGGTTGATAAAATATCAAAAGAAGGTAAGAACTGGATTCTTTATCAGGGTGATAAAATATTGGGTAAGTTTGATTGGGTTGTTTGTGCCATTCCATCTAATCAGGTAGTTCAGATTATACCAGATAGTTTTGTATATAAAAATGATGTTAGCAAAATCAAGATGCAGGGCTGCTATTCTTTAATGCTGGGTTTTAACTCACCATTGAATATTAATTGGGATGCCGCCAATATCAATGGCTCTTCAATCGGTTGGGTGGCGGTAAATAGTATAAAGCCAAAGCGTACAAGTAAATATTCAGTTATTGCCCAAACAACCAATTTGTGGGCTGAGAGTAATATAGAATCAGATCAAGAAGAAGTTAAAAAATATCTTTTAGAGCAGTTATCTGGGATAATTAATGCAGATTTAAGTTCTGCAGTTTATACTGATTTACATCGCTGGCGTTATGCAAATTCCGATAAGAAAGATTCTCAAAAATCATTTGTAGACTTGGATAGTCGACTTGCAGCTTGTGGTGATTGGTGTATCGAAGGTAGGGTTGAAGCTGCATTTTTAAGTGCCTATAATCTAGTTGGTTTAATCAAAGAGAAGTTGGAGTAGGTTATGGATAATATTCATCATTTGGCGATTCAGGTTAAAAATATAAAAGATAGTGTTAGCTGGTATAATCAGCAGTTTAATTGCAAGATTGTTTATGAAGATGATAGTTGGGCTATGATAGAATTTGCCAATATTTCATTGGCTTTGGTATTGGCTGAACAACATCCATTTCATTTTGCAATATTAGATAATGAAGCTGAAAAATATGGCGAACTTAAACATCATCGAGATGGTACAGCATCTATTTATATAAAAGATCCTTCGGGAAATAACATTGAAATCCTGAAGGTAAAATAATGAAATCACTTTTAATAGTAGCGCATGGCAGTAGAAGAGAGCAGTCAAATGATGAAATAAAAGCCCTTGTTAGAAAAATGTCTGTTTCTTCTCATGAGTTTTCTGAAATTAAGGCTGCTTTTCTTGAGATAGCTGCCCCATTAATTCCAGATGCTATTAGACGTCTGATAAAAAATGGAGCTCATGAAGTTGTGGTTGTGCCGTATTTTTTGTCATCAGGAAGGCATTTAGTTGAAGATATACCTGCTGAGGTTAATATTGTTCGGACGGAGTATCCGAATATTAAAATAACCATAGCGCCATATTTAGGAGCAGCTGATGAAATGGCTGATATATTATTTAAGCAGGCCAGAAGCAGTTTTATCTAAGCG
>JBIKME010000144.1:0-3614 GCA_044359415.1 Rickettsiales bacterium
TGACAATTCATGGGCCACTTATTTATATCTTAAACCATTCTTACTCGGTGCCGACGTATCTATTCAGGCAGGAACTAAATATATTAATGGTTATTCTGATATATTATTAGGCACAATAACTACAACTGATAAATATATTAAAAAAATATATGAAACTCATAAAAATCTAGGTATTCACACATCTCCTGAAGATGCTTACATGGCCTTAAGAGGTATTCGCACAATGCCAACACGTCTTAAAGCTCACGAAAAAACAGCTCTTAATATTGCTAAATGGCTGGAAAAACATCCTAAAGTAAAAACAGTTTTACACCCAGCCCTTCCATCATGCCCGGGGCATGATTTATTTAAACGTGACTTTTCAGGATCAACCGGTTTATTTAGTATAATATTAGATAAAAAATATTCTTTTGAAGCTGTCTGCAGGATGCTTAATTCGATGCAGCTATTTGGTATCGGCGCCTCATGGGGAGGCTACGAAAGCCTTGTAATCAAATTCGACCCTAAGGCCATAAGAACTGCCAGCAACTGGTCTCATGATGAAACATGCATTCGCTTATATATCGGCCTTGAGGCTGAGGAGGATTTAAAGAATGATCTTGAATCCGCACTGGCTCAACTGACAAGTAAATAGTCAATTATTGGAATAAATAATAACGACAAATATCAGAAGCATTTGTAATACAGATACTGAAAACAGATGCTACAATAATATTGAGGTAAGAGTCAGTGATATGAAACAACAAGTGATTTTTGAAAAATTGTTAATAAGATTAGAGGGAATTTTTTCGCAGCGAACTTACAATAAATAATATTAACGCTACAACCACTATAGTAGGTCCGGATGGTGTATCAAATTTTAAAGAAGCTAAAAGCCCTAAAGTGACAGCTATAATACCAAAAACACCTGATATTATAGCCATATGTTCTGGCGTTTTAGAGTATTTACGCGCAGCGGCAGCCGGTATAACCAATAATGAAGTTACCAGCAATATACCAACTACCTTTATTGAAACAGCTACTAACAAAGATATTAGCAGCATAAACTTAAAACCTACCATTTCCACATTAACGCCCTCAACCCTCGCCAAATCCTCACTTACTGTAGTTAGCAATAACGGCTTCCATATTGAGTAGAGCATTATTACTGAAAATATCACCGCTCCATATATCATTATTATATCAGCCGAAGAAGTGGCCAAAACATCACCAAAAAGAAAACTAACCAAATCTATTCTTGCTCTTTCGATAAAAGATACCACAACTATTCCCAAAGCAAGTGAGCTATGCGCTATAATCCCCATTAAAGTATCTGTGGAATATGATCTGTTTTTTTGCAAAACAACAATCAGCAATGAAAATAAAGTCGTGATAAATATTATTCCCAATATATGGTGAATATTTATTAAAAATGCCAAAGCAACACCAAGTAAGGCAGAATGAGATAAAGCATCACCAAAAAACGCCATTCTTTTCCATACAATTAAGCTACCCATAGGCCCCGCGATAATAGCAACGCCAATTCCGGCTATCATCGCTTTAATTAAAAAATCATCCATGTCCGACTCCATCAACACAGCCATCAGGACCATGAGTATGGTCATGCTTATGAGTATACACCGCAACCTTTTCGGCATTTTTCTTACCAAACAATGCTATATATTCAGGATGTTCATTAATATCCTCCGGAGCTCCCTCGCAACATATGTGATGGTTGATACATAAAACCCTATCTGTGGATGCCATAACCATATTTAAATCATGTGATACCATTAATATGGCACAACCATATTCTTTTCTTACCTCTTCTATCAGACTATAAAACTCAGCCTGACCTTGAATATCAAGTCCTTGCGTAGGCTCATCCAAAACTAATAAATCAGGGTTAAGCAACAAAGCCCTGGCTAGCATAACTCGCTGCATTTCACCACCTGATATATCGTGTATCTGATTATACAGAAGATGCATTATATCAAACTTCCTGGCTATATTATAAACTTTATCTGCAGATTGTAATTTTTCATTCATACCATTTAAGCATAAAAATCTTTTAACCGTAAGCGGTAATACTTTATCTATATGTAACTTCTGAGGCATATAACCTATGATTAATTTTTTTTCCACCTCAACAACACCGGAAGTAGCTTGCTGCAAACCACAAACAACCCTTAATAAACTACTTTTACCGCTACCATTTGGGCCAATAATAGTTACTATCTCTTTTTCTGATAATACAAAGCTTATATCATTTAATATAACTCTTTTTCCATAAGAAACCGATAGCTTCTTGCATTTTACTACTTTTCTTGTCATAATATTTTCACTAAACACTCAAACCAACTGAAACTCACTGTAATATAATGACAAAGTTCAAACTAGCAATTATTTTAATAACCCTCCCCTTTTTTGCGCTAGGAGCCAACCCTCCTTCTATCTTGGTATCGATCAAGCCTATTCACTCTATCATAGCCAATATAACTAATGAAGTAACAGATCCTGAATTACTTTTAGATAGCAATATATCGCCTCATACTTACGCTTTAAAGCCATCTGATGTAAAAAAAATGTCTGATTCAGATATTATCATATATACAAGCTCCAATATTGAAAATTTTCTTGGAAAATCCATTGATAATCTAAAAAACGATAAAATCACTATTGAACTTATAAAAATAGAGGGTTTAACCTTATTACCTAACCGCACTAGCAATAAAATTGCTATTCCTGAACCTGATGAACACCAGGATGAACACCATGATGAAAATCACATTCATGACTATAATATAGATCCGCATATCTGGCTTTTGCCTGACAATATAGCAGTAATCGCAAAATATATAACGGACATATTAACAAACCACGATCCAGCCAACGCCTTAAAATATAAAAATAATTTAATGATTTTTTTAGACAAGCTTGAAAAACACAATCTTTTTATAAAAAACAAATTATCGCCATACTCGGGTAAAGCGTTCATAGTCTATCATGACGCCTTTCAATATTTTGAAAAAAATTACGGGTTAAATAATGTTGGACATCTAACATCACCTTCTAATATAACATTAGGTGCAAAAAAAATTAAACAAATGAAAGATATTATAAAAGAACATAATGTTAAATGCGTTTTTCGTGAACCACAATTTTCTGGTACAATAGTACAGAATATAGGCGATTCCAGTAATATAAATGTCGGAGTACTTGACCCTATAGGATCCGAAGTCAAAGCCGGTAAGAACGCCTATTTTGACATAATATATAATTTAGCAAATGACTTTAGTAACTGCTTAGGTAAAAATGACACAGTTAAATAATATTATCAGTAAAATAAAGTTTAATGAACGTGGATTGGTTCCGGTAATTGCACAAGATGCCATCAGTAATGAAATATTAATGATGGCATGGATGAACGAGGAAGCTTTGCGAAAAACTTTAATTAGTAAGCAAATGTGTTATTTTTCAAGATCAAGAAACCAATTATGGGAAAAGGGGCTAACATCCGGCCATACTCAAGAGCTTATAGAGTTAATATTAGATTGTGACAGTGATACGATTTTAGCTAAAATTAAGCAAAAAGGCGCAGCTTGTCATACAGGAAGACGCAGCTGTTTTTTTAA
>JBIKME010000145.1:0-3605 GCA_044359415.1 Rickettsiales bacterium
TTAATTTTCCTTGTATGTTTATCAGCAAAATAAACTATATAGGATATTTATTATTAATATTTAAAAATATCAAGTAAAGGAACAATAATATTTGCTATATCAATATTATAAAGTATATATCTTAGAAAAATTGATATGAAAATTATATGACAAAAAGTTACAACAGCATTGTTACGCTAAATGATTTACTTTTAAAAGCTAATATTGGTGTTACAGAAGTTGAAAGAAGCTGTAAGCAAGATTTACGTTTAAGCTTTAAATTATATTTTAAAGATAAGCCAAAGGCTTGTGATACTGATAAAATAGAAGATACTATTTGTTATCATGAAATTGCTAATATTGCTTTGCAGTATTGTTCCGAAAATGATGTTAAGCTACTAGAGTATTTATGCTATGGTTTATATAAAAAAATAAAAAGTAAAATCGGTAAAAAAGTTAATATTTGGATCAAAATTGAAAAATGCAGTCCGCCAATAGAAGGGATATTGGGTGGGACTAGTTTTGAATATAGTGATTTAGACCGCTAGGAGTATTTAAATGGTTATTTTAGGTTTGGGTTCTAATGTAGGTAATAGATTAAAGCACTTATCAGCAGCTATTAATATTTTAGGGAGATCAGTACTTGCAGCAATAGAAATGTCTCCAATTTATGAAACTAAAGCTGTTTTGAAAGAGGGATCTCCAGATAATTGGAGTGACAAATTTTTAAATATGGCAGTTGTAGGTGAAACTCACTTATCACCGAGTGATTTGTTAAAAAATATTAAAATGATAGAAAAAGAGATCGGGCGTCAGGATAGGGGCATTTGGGCACCGCGTGAAATTGATATAGATATTTTAGCATATAAAAATTTGGCCATAGAAACTGATGAGCTGATAATACCGCACAAGCATCTTTATAAGCGTCCATTTGCTTTAGTACCTCTTGCAGACATAGCTCCGAACTGGCAATGTCCTGTAGAAGGAGCTTTTAAAGGTAAAACTGCTTACGAGATAGTAAATCAATTATTTTCAGGAACAGCAGATATTAAAAAGACTGATTATCAAATAGAGACAGAAGAAGTTTTAGTGGCTTAAGAAAATTATTTTTTAAGCAAAGTATTTTTTGCAACATTTAGCAGGTTTGCAAAGTAATTAGATCCTCCGGTATCAGGATGGTTTTTTTTCATAAGAGATTTATAGGCGTCATTAATTTCCTGTTCAGAGGCGCCCTCTTGGATATTTAATATTTCGCGGGCTTCTTTTACAGACATTTGTTCTATTTTTTGGGGAAAATAGTTCTTTATGAATTGTACAGTATTTAAAAGTGAAATAATCCTGCCTATATTTGAAACCGTAGCCATAATTGCACCTAATAATAACGCAATTAAAGGCATTCCAAATCTGAATAAAAAGGTTATTAAAATTAAGCCAATAATAATAAGAGTATACTTATAAATTTTTTTTATTTTTGCAGGCTCAGAAGAAGACATTCCCTTGATAAGGAATATAAAAATAATAAACAATATTATAGCGCCGATTAATAACATTTAAGCTGCCGCGCTTTGTTTAACCATATTATTGTCTTTGTTGTTCTGAGCTTTACCTTCTACATTTAAAAACTCCATAAAACCTCTTAGTTCTTGACGAGCGGCAACGTGTGATATGTTCATACTAACGTTTGTTTTTTCATTAGTAAGATCAAGCAAAGTAAGACCTTTTAAAAATAGCTCTCGATAAATAACTCTTTCTGAGAATCCTTCAGCTACACGACAGCGGACCCTATTTGCAAAATTATTTAAAGCATCAGCAACGTTTCTTTTATTTTTTGCATCAATGTTAGTTAGCCTGTTACGAAGAACAACCCAATCTATCTCGCCTTTATCTCTCTGAGCTCTGTAAATTTTAGCTTCCCAAACCATTTCACTGTAAACACCATGCCGTTCAACTTTATTAGTATTGTCATCAATGCAGGCAAGAACATTTAGATCCACAAAGCTGTCGTTAATAGGAGTAACAACAGTATCAGCATAAGAGTGAGCCAGCCTTGAAAGGTAAGTGTCGCTGCCCGGGCAGTCAATTATAATAAAATCACAGTCCTTTTTATTATGCTCTAAGCAATCCACAAAGCGGCGTTTTTCATCTTCGTTTGATTCTAATTCAGAATCCAGACGACTTTTATTTATAACATGATGGGTAGGGTTTGGCAGCTCAATATTATTTTTCTGAGCATAGGCTTGCCTATTTTCCAGATAATGAGTTAATGATAGCTGTCTTGAGTCAATATCAATACTATTTACTGAAAAACCCTTATATAGAAGGCTGGTAATTATATGCACAGCGGTTGTGGTTTTTCCGGCTCCACCTTTCTCATTTCCCAGAACTATAATATGAGTTTTTTTACTAGACATAACTTCTTTACTCCGTATGTTTTAAAGAATCTACGTAAACATGTAGATAGTGTTCAGATTCTCACACAACTAAAAAATATTCAAGATAATTGTAACTAATTTATTCATTTTGTAAAAATATAAGCCGCCGCCTTCTTTTCTTCCGGTAAAGCTACTTCTAAAATAGAAAGCAAGTTAAAATTAAACTTTGCAAATGTATCTTTTACATAAAGTTCAGAATGAGTAAATTCATCTTCATCAAGATCTAGCTTATAATGGCTTTTTAAATCAGTATTCTTCTTTAAAATAAAAGCTAATATTCCTCCGGAATTTAAAATTCGATCTATAGAAAAAGCGATATTGTCCAAATCACCAAAATGACAAAAGGATAAATCAGAAATGATTAAGTCGTAATTTTCGTTATGAGAGGATAAAAACCTACTAATTTCCTCTTTTACAACTTTATCATATGCGTTTTGATTAACAACTTTTCTTTTTAAAGCCTGCTCTAACATTTTATCAGATATGTCAACACCGACAATTCTTTTTGCCACATTTTTTTGTTTTAGATATTCACCTGATTGGCCTATACCACAACCTAGATCCAAAACTTCAAAGTTCGGATTTTTATCTTTTACGTTACGCAATAGTTCGTTGATCAGAATTAGCGGGCCGTTATAATCTAAATCTAAATAATTTTTTTGGTAAACTTCTGATTTGTAATCTTCTGTTTCTTTAATGATATTAAGTGGTACTTGTTTTATAAGTTCCGGCTGCTTTATTTTATCCAATTGGTATTTTGCTTCTATAAAGCTGCTATCTAATTCAAGGGTTCTTTCAAATTGCTTAATCGCATTATCGGTTTCTCCGGCTAAAGCAAAAGCTCGTCCAAGATTATAATGGGCAGATATATTTTCAGGAGTCAAAAAACATACCATACGAAATCTAAAAATAGCATCAGAGATATTGCCCCTTTGCATATGCCGCAAGCCAAGAGTGTAATTGGTGCCTGGAATATCCTTTAGTTTTTCTTTTGATGAACTGTATTCTTCAGCTAAAATCTGCAATTTTTCCTTTAAAAATGGGATTATTTTCTTGTATGATTCCTGAGCATTATGCCCTTGTAAGAGCTTTTTTGTTAAATATTTTGCGTCCAGAAATTTAAAAATACCAAAAACACTCATATAAAAACGCCAATTTTTAAATTAATAAGTTTAGCATAATAGCCTAATTTTG
>JBIKME010000146.1:0-3599 GCA_044359415.1 Rickettsiales bacterium
GAATTTTACTTACAACTACAGAAAATTTATTAAATAACCAAGCGGCTCCATTTGGACCATAGCCATCTATTATTTTCAGATCAGCTGTCTTCCACAGAATATTGCCTAAATATTTTACAGGTCTTACAAATAGGAAATCATATAATTCATCAAAATACCATTTATTTAGTAAGAATCGATATATATTAGGAATAAATATACTCTTAATTTTTTCAGCGATAACTGGTTTGAACATATAGATAACATAAGCAAGAACAATGGCTATGCCACCTGCTATAGATGGCATTAACTTTATAAGTTCAGGCACATAATGCGCAGTAAATAAAGGGTTATTCTCATCTGAAGCTACTATAGATCCAGCCCAAAATTTTAAGTCATGACCAACCATATCCAATATCTTATAACCGATCATTCCGGAGAATATAGCACCCAGTGCAAGTATATATAAAGGTAACAACATTGTTATCGGAGATTCATGCACGTGACTCATAACCTCTTTTGAAGCACGAGATTTTCCGTGAAAAGCCATAATTATCAATCTCCATGAATAAAAGGCTGTTAAAAACGCAGCCGCTATACCCAGCCAATAAGCCATATTCCCCCACAATCCACCGTAAGCATAAGCAGATTCGAGTATAATATCTTTTGAATAATATCCGGCAAACGGCCATACACCGGCCAAAGCTAAGGAGCCGATAAACATAAGACAATATGTTTGTGGTATTTTTTTTGCGATACCACCCATTTTTCTTAAATCCTGCTCACCGGACAAAGCGTGTATTACACTACCGGCGCATAAGAATAATAAGGCTTTAAAAAACCCATGTGTCAATAAATGAAATACACCGGCAGCGTAAGCTGAAACACCGCAAGCAAAAAACATATAACCAAGCTGAGAACATGTGGAGTAAGCGATGACTCGCTTAATATCATTTTGTGTTACGGCAATTGTCGCCGCAAATATAGCGGTTAATGCACCAACTATCGTTACAACATCACGTGCCGTATCTGAATATTCAAAAAGAGGCGAACAACGGGCAACCATAAACACTCCCGCCGTCACCATAGTAGCGGCATGGATTAAAGCCGATACCGGCGTAGGACCTTCCATCGCGTCAGGTAACCAGGTATGTAATCCAAGTTGTGCGGATTTACCCATTGCTCCTACAAATAATAACAGGCAGATAACTGTTATAGCATCATACTCTTTAGATAATATCGTCATTTTTGTATCTGATAAAAAAGATACCCAGCTAAATACCTCATTAAAATTCAAACTGCCAAAAACCACGTAAATTGCAAATATGCCCAATATAAAGCCAAAATCACCTACTCTATTTACAATAAATGCTTTCATAGCGGCATCTTTTGCCGATTGTTTTTTATACCAGAATCCGATTAATAAATATGAACATAAACCGACTCCTTCCCACCCTACGAACATCTGTAAGAAGTTATCGGCCGTAACTAACACCATCATAAAGAAGGTAAATAATGACAGATACGCCATAAAGCGCGGAACATGCGGATCATGGCTCATATAACCTACCGAATATATATGAACTAAAGCCGATACCCAGCTAACCAAGAATAACATCACAGCGGTAAGACTATCTACTTTAAGCGTCCAATTGGCGGTAAAGTTGCCAGAAGAAATCCAGGTAAATAACTCAACCTGCGTTGAATTTCCTAATATTGTTACATCATAAAATAGATAGCTGGCTAATACAGCACAAATAACAAGACCGGCAGAAGTTATAAACTGCGCTTTTTTATGAGCGATAGTCCTGGAGAATATTCCCGTATAAAATGCTGTAATCAGCGGTATAAATACAATTGCCGTTATCACTTACTATCCCTTCATCATATTAACATCATCCACAGAAATAGAACCTCTGTTTCTATGGTAAATTACTAAAATCGCAAGCCCAATGGCAGCTTCAGCTGCCGCTACCGTAAGATTAAATATGGTAAATACCTGCCCTACCAAATCATTTAAATAATGAGAAAAAGCAACAAAATTAATGTTAACCGCAAGGAGCATTAACTCAACGGACATTAATAAAACAATAATATTTTTCCTATTTATAAAAATACCTGTAACACCGATTACAAATAAGATAGCCGCTAATATCAGATAATGGATCAAACTAACTTCTAACATTTATCCCCCTATACTCCCATCGATGATTGCACTTTTACAAGCTCTACCGCGTCTTTTCTATTTCTTGATAACTGTTTTGTAATATTTTGTTTTTTAACACCAGTTACAGTACGCAAAGTCAGAGTTATCGCCCCTATCATAGCAACCAGCAATATCAATCCTGAAATCTGAAATGGATATATATAGTCAGTATATAAGATAGCTCCAAGAGCTTTGGTATTAGTTAGCGAATGATCTACAGGAGATTGAATTTCGGTATTTGCAGTCATCTGGTTTGCAGAAATATTTAATACAAAGATCAGCTCAGCAAGCATAATAAACGACACAACAACCGCCAGAGGCCAATGACGTATAAAACCCTTACGCAACTGATTTAAATCAATATCAAGCATCATTACAACAAATAAAAACAATACAGCAACCGCTCCAACATAAACAATGATCATTAACATTGATATAAACTCAGCGCCTAACATTAAGAATAAAAAAGCCGCGTTAAAAAAAGCCAGTATTAAAAACAAAACGCTATGTATAGGATTACGCAGCGATATTACTAATATAGCTGAAGTAACCAAGGCAAAAGCCAGTATATAAAAAAGTACATTAGCAATTAACATTTTTTCTCCATTTATCTACAATCTTATCTATACGCTTATCTATACTCCGCATCCAGCTCCAATCTTTTAGCCAGCTGCGCTTCCCATTTATCACCATTTTCTAATAATTTATTTTTATCATACAAAAGCTCTTGATGAGTTTCCGTGGCATATTCAAAATTAGGACCTTCTACTATAGCGTCTACAGGACAGGCTTCCTCACACAAAGCACAATAGATACATTTAGTCATATCAATATCATATCTTGTGGTTCTGCGGCTTCCATCGGCTCTTTCCTCAGCCTCTATTGTAATGGCCTGAGCAGGACATACGGCCTCACATAATTTACAAGCTATGCAGCGCTCTTCTCCGCTTGCATAGCGCCTTAGCGCATGCTCTCCACGAAAACGTGGCGATAAAGGTCCTTTTTCAAATGGATAATTAATAGTCACTTTACGTTTAAACATATATTTAAACGTAAGCAGCATACCACTTAATATTTCTATTAAAAAAATCGTATATGTTGATCTGTTTAAGTTCATTTAATCTCTTCTTATAAATCTGCTATATTTTAAAATAAACCACATAGGCAGACACTATTACTACCCATATTAATGTAACTGGTAAGAACACTTTCCAACCTAATCTCATAAGCTGATCATATCTATATCTTGGTAAAGCAGCTCTTACCCATATAAACACAAACAACAATAATGATATTTTTAAGGCAAACCATACAAACCCTGGAATAAATTGCAATGCCTCAATTGAAAAAGGAGGCAACCATCCGCCTAAAAATAAAATCGTAGTGATGCCACACATTAAAATCATATTGGCAT
>JBIKME010000148.1:0-3555 GCA_044359415.1 Rickettsiales bacterium
ATATTGTTTTTTCAGATAAAACTATCAATGTCGGAGCTAAAGCAAAAATTATAGATAAAAAACAATTACTGGGAACAATGCAAGAACCTACATATACTATGAATGTAAGTTATCATTAAGATATGGGTCATATACTCCATTATAAAATATAAAAATACTAGACTTCTTGCGTATAATTAATTAATTTACAGATATCATAAAAACTATTTATTAGGAAACATGTTATGATGTCTTTAAATCATATGAAATTATTATCTTTATTTTGCGCCACAACTCTTACATCACATCATGTATACGCAAATACAGTAGCTGGTAGCGCAGCTGTAACCTTTGCAATTCCAATCACCGTTAATAGCAATGTGAATATGGATTTTGGAACTTTTAGCACAGAAAGTCTAAGTGCCAACGCTACAAGAATTCTCACTACCGCCGGGACATATGGCCCCGGTAACATAACTACAGTTTCGAGCAGCGGAACAGCAGCAGAATTTAGCGTAGTAACCAGTCAAACCTCCAGTGTTTCAGTAAATGTTGTATCCGGCAACTCGAAAGTAACTATGATTAACTTTGTATGTAAAGACGGGGCTTCCGATGTTAATTGCGACCCGGGAGATGGCTATACGATTGCATCTAACAAGACTATTAGAGTAGGAGCTACAGCAAGAATAGTCGATCCTACATCCTTAGCAGGTACAACTCAGCAACCTACCTATGTCATGACTGTAAATTATCAATAATCACTTTTTTGTAAGCTAACTGCTGCAAGATAACTGCTTTAGACTTCTCTTTATCCACAAAGCAGTTAGCTTTTCCTGAATACCGTTTTGAGCAAGTCTTTGATCCAGATGATCAAAACACACCTTATCTAAATCCTGATCCTGATTAAAACAGCTATAAACATAGATCTCCTTACCTGTTTTAGGGTCTATGTGTTTTTGTAAGCACTGCGCGCATATCTCTTTCATCATACACTGCATAGGCGAGTTTATAGAGCCTACCGCTTCATGATCCTTCTTTAACATATCTTTTAATACTGTATGGCGAGCCTTTCCTACCGCCTCCATCATTCTATGTGATCCTATGGCTATAACCCTATCAACATTTTTTAAAGAAATTTCACTTTTACCTAACATTCCCGACCCATAAGCCTTAATAGCCTCTACAATATTGCCATGGAAAGACTTGTCATGCTCTCTTTCCGGAGTAAAAATAGCCTCATCACAAGCCCAAACTATTACATCGGACGCTTCTTCAATATCTTTAATTTTATAACGATCCTGCGCTTTTTTATAACCTGCAAAATATAAGACTTTAGATCCACTGGCCTTAAATGCCTTACCTATAGAAAACAGTACTGCATTTCCAAGACCACCACCTACCAGCATCACAGTTTCACCACCTGGAGTTTCAGTTGGTGAACCAGTTGGGCCCATAAGCACAATAGGCTCATCTTTTTTCAGATGAAAGCATAAATCAGAAGATCCGCCCATTTCAAGGACAATAGTCGATAATAACCCTTTTTCCTTATCTACCCAAGCGCCTGTCAGAGCCAAACCCTCCATTGCCAGTATAGTCTTGTTATTGCGGGAATCTGTAACAGTATCTGCATTTACCTCATAATTTTGTAACCTATAAAACTGCCCTGGATTAAAGCCGCGGGCAGCAGCAGGAGCATGAACAACAACTTCAACAATATTAGGTGTTAAACGTTCTACATTATATACATAAGCCATAAGCTCATTGTTCATTGTTTGTATAAATTTATCACCTTCGGCATTATTAGCAGGCGCGCTTTTACTTAGAATTCTGGTCAATATCGGATAACCCTGCTTAGCAGAGCCCATGGCCTTTACAACATTTCCAACATATGAAGGATGCATATCACCAAAAAAACTAATAAATTTATTATTTACAGTTTTATTCATTAGAACATGCACATTATTAGGTTTTGAAATTTCAGATTCCGGTGTTACATGTTCACCATTTTCATCAATTGCTTTAAAGTATTTACCATCTAACTCAAAATGTTTTGCATCTTCACGTTCTAATACCGTATTAGGATTAGTTCCTGCTGCCATAAAGATGGTTTTTGCAGGAATAAGATGCTCTTTTTCTTCATACTCCAATTCTTTAGCATTTTGATCTTTTATTGATTTTACAAGTACCTTAAGCGATTGTGCATGCTTATATTTATCTATCTCAACAGAAATTGGAACTGCGTTGGCTATAAAACCAATACCCTCTTCGAGTGCCATTTCAACTTCCTCATGATTTAAGCGATAAGCAGGAGCGTCTTTTAATTCTTTACGATATACTACATTTACCCCTCCCCATTTATTAATAAGCTTAACAATATTTGGTTTTCTACCTTCTTCATGAGCGGCTTCTTTTTCTAAGCGTATTTCTTTTGCATGCGATATAAACTCGGCACCAAGTTCTCTTTCTTCAAAATTCCAGCGTTTTTTAACCTCTTCTTCTCCCAATTCATCTACCAAAGCCTCATAACGACGTAAAAATTTTTCAACCTGAAAAGGATAATAAGCCAGAGCTTCCGTTGCCGCGTCTACTGCTGTTAAGCCCCCTCCTATTACCGCAACAGGCAACCTAAGCTGCAAATTAGCTATGGATTCCTTTTTAGCAGAACCTGATAACTGCAAAGCCATTAAAAAGTCAGATGCCGTACGTACACCGCGAGCCATTGCATTTGGAATATTAATTACAGTAGGCTTTCCAGCTCCCATACACAAAGCAACATGATCAAATCCATAACGATCAAAAGCGTCATCATAGGTAATGGTGCTTCCGAATCTAACACCTCCATACATAGAAAAATTCATCCGCCTTTCTAATAACAGGCGGATTACCTTTAAGTAGTTCTTATTCCATCTTACTGTAATACCATATTCTGCTACACCACCAAAGCCTGCTAAGATACGACTTCCCAAATCTTCGTATATTTGATTAATATCTTTAATTGGCTCAAATGCCACACGCTCACCTTTTTGAGTTACACCGGATATTTTTGCATCTAAAGGTTCTATTTTTAAACCATCAACGGCAACTACAATATGTCCGTCATTTAACAAATGATGCGACAAAGTAAATCCGGCCGGTCCTAGACCTGCTACCAATATTTTATAATTAGTTACAGGCAAAGGCAGAGGTCTATCTAAATTTAAAGGATTCCAGCGTGTAAATAACGAATATATCTCAAAACCATAAGGTAAATTTAATACATCTTCTAAAACATGAGTTTCAGTGCGCGGTATATTTACCGGATCTTGTTTTTGATAAATACAGCTTTTCATACAATCATTACAAATCCTGTGTCCTGTTCCGGCACACATAGGATTATCTACCGTAATCATAGCAAGCGCACCTATTGATACACCACGTGCCTTCAAACTATTCATCTCGGATATTTTTTCCTCTAAAGGACAGCCTGCTTGTTTTACATTGTTAACAGTATATTTATAATTATCTTCTTTGTCCTTTAACCCCTTCGAACAAGAATCCTTACCTTGATTATGGCAATATATACAATAATTAGCGTCA
>JBIKME010000149.1:0-3554 GCA_044359415.1 Rickettsiales bacterium
AACTCAACCGCTGGCATCAAATTTATTGTCTTATCAGGTTATACAAGATGTAAGAGGCTGTGAAAAACCCTCGGATCATGCTCCTATTCTGTTAAATCTTCTGCCAAAGTAAAATAAACTCTGGACTCTTTACATCAAAAAAAACTTCTGATATACGCACTGTGCGCTGATTAATCTTGGGAGCGCTGATTAATCTTGGGGATATTTATGAAACTAATTACAGGAAATAGTAACTCTACAATTGCTTCAGGCATAGCTGCATATCTAAACACGAGCCTTACAAATGCGACAATCACACGCTTTGCTGACGGTGAGATATTTGTTGAGATCAATGATAATATGCGCGGCGAAGATGTATTTGTCATTCAATCCACTTCATTTCCTGCAAACGACAACATAATGGAATTATTAATTATGCTAGATGCTCTAAAACGCGCGTCAGCAAGAAGAATTACAACTGTAATTCCATATTACGGTTATGCAAGGCAAGACAGGAAGCCTGGACCTCGCACTCCTATATCTGCTAAATTAGTAGCCGACATTTTAACTACAGCAGGTGCTGATAGAGTTTTGACAGTAGATTTACACGCCGGACAAATCCAAGGATTCTTTAATATTCCTGTTGATAATATGCAAGCAGCGCCCGTATTTAGAGAAGATATTAATAAACGATTTAATTGTGGCAACATAACGGTCGTGTCACCTGATGTAGGGGGAGTTGTTAGAGCTCGAGCCATGGCTAAGAGAATTGATGCATCACTTGCCATTATTGATAAGAGAAGAGAAAAAGCAGGAGTATCAGAGGTAATAAATATTATTGGTGAGGTGTCAGGAAAAGATTGCATTATAGTAGATGATATTGTAGATTCGGCCGGCACTTTATGTAATGCTGCAAACGCTATTATAGCAAAGGGGGCAAAATCAGTCTCTGCTTACATAACGCACGGAGTATTGTCGGGAAAGGCCTTAGAGAGAATCAGTGGTTCGGCTCTAAAAGAATTGGTAGTTACCGATAGCATCGCTCCAACTGAAGCGATGCTAAACATAAAGAATATCAGAGTTCTTTCGATAGCGCCACTAGTGGCGGAAGCTATTAAAAGAATTTCAGACGAGACTTCAGTGTCTTGTCTATTTGATTAGGTTGTTCCATAGGGAACTAGAAACGTATGATAATATATGGGATATTATCTGGCGGAATAACAAAACCATTTAAGGAGAATAAAATGGCTATTAAAAATACACCTGAGCTAATTTCAGAAAAAAGAACATCAACAGGCAAAGGCTCTTCACGCGCCTTACGTCGTCAAGGCAAAGTTCCTGCTATAATTTATGGCGGTAAAGGCGAAGAGATTTCTATATACACAAACTTAAAAGAGTTAAATACACAGTATTTACGTGGCAACATTAGCTCTAGATTGTTCAATATTAAAATAGGTAATGACAATATTCTTGCTTTACCTCGTGACATACAACTACACCCTGTAACAGATGTAATTTTACATGCTGACTTCTTAAGAGTCGAGCAAGATAGTAGAGTAAATGTATTTATTCCGGTTAAATTCCTTAACCGAGAGGCATCTCCTGGTTTAAAACGCGGCGGTGTTTTAAGTATTATTCGTAGAAAAGTAGAGCTTTCTTGTCGCGCCGATTCCATTCCTGAATTGCTTGAGATAGATCTTAGCGGCCTTAAAATAGGTGATAGTTTGCACTCTCATAACATCAGTTATCCTGAGGGTGTTGAGCCTACCATTACCGATCGTGATTTTACTATCGCTACAATAGTAGGTAAGCGTAGCGAGGGTGAAGCTGAGGATGGAGCAGAAGAAGTATCGCAAGATGATTCATCTGAAGAATTGTCAGAATAATAAATTATTCTTTATTCATAAACAAGGCTCCGATACTATTCGGGGTCTTTTTTATGTTTGACTTTATTGAATTGCATAAACAAAATCATATAATGCTTCCAATAATCATTAGTAAATTAAAATATGTATCTATTAGTAGGGCTCGGTAATCCCGGCAAAGAATATGAACGAACACGTCATAATATTGGGTTCATGATAATTGATCACCTTGTCAAAGAATTTGGCTTTACTCCGGATAAAAACAAATTTAAGGCAATAGTTAATACCGGTAGCATTGCTGATAAAACAATCCTAACTTTAAAGCCTACTACTTTTATGAATAGATCTGGAATATCGGTAGCAGAAGCAATAAAATTTTATAAAATCCCTCTTAGTAATATAATGGTTTTTCACGACGACATTGATCTGGCGCCAGGCAAAATAAAGTTAAAAACCGGAGGTGGTCATGGCGGTCACAACGGCCTAAGAGATATAGACTTGTATATTGGCAAAGAGTACAAAAGGATCAGGGTCGGCATAGGTCACCCAGGCGACAGGGACAAAGTATCAGGATACGTATTAAGTAACTTTTCAAGCGAAGAAGAATTACAGTTCCAACATATTATCACTTCCATTGCTAAAAATTTTAGCTATGTATTAAATAATGAGGATGCTTTATTTATACAAAATTTAATCAGATAATATTTTATAAATTTCTTCTAATGTTATAACACCTTGACGTAATATTTTTACTTCATCAGCACATAGGTCTACAACCGTTGAAGCCACACCTATCTGGGTTACGCCATCTAATATTATATCTATTTTATCACCAAAATATTTTTTTACCTGATCTGCGGTTACCGCCTCCATCTGACCTGAAGGATTTGCGCTGGTAAGCACCACAGGGCACCTCACCTCATTTAAAACATCCAAGGCTATTTGGTGGTTTGGAATTCTAATTGAAAAGCTATCTAAATTGGCATTAACAGATCCATCTATTTTACACCCAGCCTTTTTTGGCAATACAATACTTAAAGGGCCTGGGCAAAATGCCTTAGCTAACTTTAAAGCTCGATCATTTAACTCCACATAGCTAGCAGCAAATTTTATATCTGTTACCACTAAGGCCAAAGGTTTATTAAAGTCCCTTCCTTTTATATTATATATTTTGGCAACAGCCTCTTTATTTAAGGCATTTGCCGCTATTCCATATATAGTTTCCGTTGGAAAACTAACTATTTTTCCTTCTTCAATTGCTCTGGCAACTTTTTTTATTTCATGAGTCATGGTATTTTCTTAAATTCTTTTATTAGCTAATATTATCAAGCATAAAGAAAATTGTAAGAAAAACAACACTCTCTGACAATAAGAAGCTTCTCCCGTAGTTTTTTATTTTTATAGCCGTCCAAATAATTGGCAAAGCTATTAGTTCAGGCATTATTATGCTGATTTATATATTGTAATTAATTATTTTTTATTCACCAATTGTTTTGGTACCACTTTTAAAATTTATCCTCTATTCTTTTTGAGTAAATCAATATGCGGGCCATTGCTGGCGAGGCCGTCTTCGACAATAATCATCTGAAGATACGGATGTGCCTGACGTATAGCAGGGATTAGTCTTTTAGACGCGTTGCGCTCACAATCATTCTTTTTACTACCGTCTTCTTTAACAATTGCCTCGGGTGCAAATGGTAGTACAGTAGG
>JBIKME010000150.1:0-3517 GCA_044359415.1 Rickettsiales bacterium
CATTTGTATAATGATGCAACTAAACTAGGTTTTAAGGCTCCTACGCTTACTATAATAGGTAAGGTAGTTGGCCTTTCATATAAAAACAAAGGAAGAATTATTTCTTGATTTTATTAAGAAGATTTTTTGCTTTGTTTTTACATTTTTCAATTTGCATTACATTCTCAATTCTTCGGTCTAAAAATTCCCAGCTGTTAATGTGATTGTCTGACTTGTCATTTAGCCAATAAAGTAAGGTAGATGAGTATACTACAGATAATATTGCTCGTTTTGAATAATGATTAAGATCTGTAGCCCTGTCGCCGGATACATGCCATATATGATCGGTTATTTTCCATAAAGATTTGAAAGCATCAAAGAATCTTGTAGGAGATATATAAAACACGATGGTCTTTCGGATAGCCTGTTTATGTATATTGGCCGCTTCCAGGTAAGCTTTAACACAATAGGATATACGATTTCTAATTGATAAATCATCAAGGTGTTTTTTATCAATTAAGCTTATAGCTTTTTCTTCTATATTATTTATGAAGAGTTCCACAAGATTAACGACCTTATGATCAAATAAAATTTGTGCGTAACTTGCGTCAAGGTTAGCCGATTTTACAGAATTTATTAATATATCATCTGTCCAGCCGTTAAATGGAACTAATTTTAAGGCTTCATTTAATACTTTTTGGCGCTTTTCTTTCATGAGAGGATTATATAATGATCATTTTAACGATGCAAGTTGTATCTCCTTGTTAGTGGATCTGACATAGTAATTGATGTATTGCCATTTAATCAGCTGATAAAGAAGGAGTTAAGCTATTTTCCAGGCCAAAAAAAGCTTCAGCCTTTTGGTGAGGCTGGTATTACTCTTAATTGGTACAGACATAATAGCCGGAGGTTTAGTATTGCGGTAATTTTTTTTGACAATCAACAAAAGAATTAACTGACCTCAAGGTCTACTTCGTAAATTTATTCTTAGCTTTAAATAAGTCCATTCTAAGTACGTGGCTTTTTTTGTCTTTCATATGTGAGCGGCGGAGCTCTACTTTATCATGCAAGATATAAATAAATCAATGTGTAATGCCTTCCAGTGATTAGTTTGTTGTTGGCAAATGCTTAAACCGAAAATAAAACAACATTTATTACGCTGATTTTGGCGGTGATGATTCTCAAATGACGGCACTATTTGACAATCATCTAAGAGAACAAGCTACTCTTTCTTTAACTTAAAACTAGGGCAGGGGAATTTAAATTTTAGCATTAACAAAAAAGATCAGTCAGCAAAGTCATAGTTTTAATTCATGGCAGGAGCTCTTTGTTCGGCCTTGTCTTTTATTATAAATACTTGACTTGTGATAAGAAAAAATACATAAGATAGATATTCACAGTTTGTGATATTGTTAACTTTTTATCCTTAAAAGGGGGTATGTAGCTTGGTTCAAGTAGTTGTTCACGGCGGTAATATTGATCATGCGTTAAGATCGCTTAAGAAAAAAATGCAACGAGAAGGGATTTTTAGAGAAATGAAACTTCGTAGGCATTATGAAAAGCATTCTGAAAAGAAAAAACGTATATCTGCTGAGTCCGAACGTAGACGTCGTAAGTTAGACAGAAAACGTCAACAGATGGATTCTTAAAATAATTAAATAAAGGGAAGCTTTTGCTTCCCTTTATTTAAATAGCGCTAAAAGTGAAATTTTGCATAAGCTTCTTTTACTTACTTATAATTGAGTGATTGCAATATTAATCCTATAATTCTATCTTTGGCTTTAGCCTCTGAAGGCGATAAATAAGGTTAGATTAGTCAAAATATTTGGCGTTTCATGCAATAATCTTGTACTCACGTTGATTTAAAGCCATATAAAGCTCAATAATTCTGTTCTTTTATTGCCTTCATTGAAGTGGTTATTTTTGATTGTAAAATATAATAAGTGAAACGCTTTTTCCGCAGCGCTTACGTTAAACCTATGGTCAGAAAGTTGTTGAAACATAAGAAAATAAGCTAGCTGATATACATATTATTTTTTTCTTGAGTATAAATTGTAAATATGATAATATATGTAATATATTGCTTGCAATGATGTTATTTCCAAGAGGTTTTTTTATGGTAGTTAGTGACTCGGAAAATAGAAGGCAGGACACACCGCCAAGCTCAGATACTAGTAATTATCATGTTAGAGAAGTATTGAGCTTTCGTGATTTGGGTGAATTAACAAACACCGAACTGGTTCTTTCAAGAGGTACGAATCAGTCGCAAGTAGGTAGCCTAAGCCGCAATACAAACCGAAATACAACAGGACGTTATTAAGCATATAGATAAATTATATACCGCAATCAGTGATATAATCTATAATTTTATCTTTGGAATCCTCTTTGATAGCATTATATAAATGATCAATTTCCTCTTTTAGCAATGAAATTGCTCTATTTAGTTCATGCATGTTATTTTTAATGGTATTTTGAGCCCTGTTATCTAAAGATATGATATTTTCAGTAATTCCTAAATATCCACCACCTATGTTAGATAAATCTACAGCTGACTCCACCGTTATGGTGGCTATTATTTTTGGTAATATACCGGTAAATATATCAGCACGATTTATCTTGGTTTTATAATGAGCGATCGGCTTTATCATTTTTCTCGTATATTGAGCGTCTTTTAGTCTTTGCGTTATATTTACATAATCATGGACCGATTTTATTTTGGCAAAAGAAGGAGGCATGTAAAAAATATCTATATTTTTAAGAATTTCTTCCTTGTTATGTATGAATATATCAGCCCACATAATAGGATTAGATTCACATAAGCGAATAAATGAAGCAAATTCATCACCTTTGGATGAAATAATTTCCTTTATCGGTTTTCCTTCGTACTTTTTTAATGCTTTTGCATAGCAAAAAGATATAAAATGTGGCAGATGAGATGACAGTGAATATATATGATCATGCTTTTTAGCATCCATAATAGTAACATTCGCTCCGATATGTTGCCAAAATTCCTGCAGTTGTTCCGTAGCTGTTAAAGAGCTGAACATCGTTGGAGTTATTATTAGTTGCTTGTGGGTAAATAAACTTTTCGATCCGGCGTCTAATCCTGACTTTTCTGATCCGGCAATCGGATGTGATGGAATGAAATTCTTTAACTGTGACGCAGTTAAATGTCCTACAACAGAAGTAATAACACTATTTTTTACCGAGCCTACGTCACTGATCAAAATGTTTTTATTTAAATATGGAGATATTTTGTCGAAAATATTGTTGTATGTACCAATTGGAGTGCATAAAAATATAAGATCGGTTTGCTTGACAGCATCTACTAAAGATTCCGCTATTACGTCAATAATGTCTAAGCGTTTTGCTTTCAGGAGATATTCTTTGTTGTTATCAAAGGCTATAATTTTTTTGCATAAATTTTTATTTTTAGCGGCTCGTGCAATAGAGCTGCCTATTAATCCTAGTCCAATAATTGTTATATTGTGAAATAAAGTCATTAAGCTAGTTTTTCTGATTTAATATTACAATATAA
>JBIKME010000151.1:0-3513 GCA_044359415.1 Rickettsiales bacterium
CGGAATTTGCAGACGTTGTCCAAATTGTGGAAAAGGTAAATTATTTGCGGGTTATTTAAAGCAAGTGCAAATTTGTTCTAATTGCAATGAGGAGCTCGGGCATATTAGGGCTGATGATGGTCCTGCATGGCTTACGGTGCTGATAGTGGCGCACTTATTAGCGCCTTTTATACTACTTGTTTCTCTGGATGAAAGCTTACCATATTGGGAAGTTATGCTAATTGCAATAATCTATATATCTGTTCTTATGCTTATTACACTTCCAATTGTGAAAGGTTTCTTTATTGGAATTATATGGCGCTTAGGATGCAGTGGTTCTGAAAAATAAATTTGTAAATGGATGATGCTATGAATATAATACCAAATTGTATAAAATGTCATGAGCTAAATGTGTATGAATACGCAGGTATTTATACCTGTCCTGATTGTAATTACGAGTGGTCTTCCTCAGGATCTGTTGATAATAGTGATATAAAACTTGTAACTGATGCCAACGGTACTGAGCTAAAAGATGGAGATGCGGTAACCGTGATCAAGGATCTAAAAGTTAAAGGTTCTTCTTTAGTAGTAAAAGTAGGTACTAAAGTGAAGGACATTCGTATTGTAGAAGGGGATCACGATATTGATTGTAAAATTCCAGGTATTGGAAAAATGGGTTTAAAATCAGAATTTGTGAAGAAGATATAAATTTAAAAACTGTAATGATCTGTTTATGCCTTTTTATTTTTTAGAAAATAAAAACCGTTAAGATTTATAGGATGGATTATCTCGCATTTCTAAATCAATAACTCTAGTTTTTCTTGTCACCTATTGCATGATGATGTCGGTAGTCTCAATACCTTTAGAACGCATAAAAGTCAGAAGATCCATAAGGCGTTCTACGGTGGCTGATTTATCACTAAATACAATAATCTGTTGTTTTGCTGTGTTGTGATAAGTTAAAATCAATTCTTCTTTAAAGAGCGCAAAGTCAGAAAATTTCTTTTCATTAATTGCCCATTGATTATTTTCAGAAAAAATTGTGACTTTAATTGTATCTTTTTCAGATAGATCTTCTAAAACATCCTCTTTATCTTCCGGCAGTGATATATCAAATACCTGTTGCATGGCGTTGGTGGTAAGTACAAGAAAAATAATTAGCATGAACATTACATCAAGTAGCGGTGTTAGATCCGGCAAAAGGTCGGATATAATTCCATCGCGTTCTGAATTTTTGTTAACATTGATCATATGTTAAATTTAATTCCTTCAAGAGTAAGTGAAATTTGATTAAGCTTTGTTTGGTATATCTCGATTCTTTTTTCACCCATTCTGGCAAATATAAATGCCGCAAAAAGACAAGGAAGGGCAATAACAAGTCCAACCTCAGTTGTAATCAAAGCTGTCCATAAGCCATCTGCAATAAGTGCAGGATATACAGGCCCATCAAGAAATGCTATCTTTTTAAAAGAGTCTATAATACCTACAACCGTTCCAAGAAGGCCTAGCATTGGGCTTGTAACTGCAATAAGTCTTAATATGCGGATACCGAAATCATGAGGCTTTTTAGCTTCAATAAGCAAAAATGTTGCAAGTTCGTCCCGTATATTCTTTGGCTGATTTTTGTTTTGTTCCAATGACTCTTTTATATTAATAAAAATTTTGCAGGAATCAACCTTCTGAAGTCTTAAATAAAAAACTATACGCTCAATTATCGTAGCAAGCCCTACCAGAGATAAGATTAAAAGTGGAACACCTAAGGGGCCAATATATTGTAACTGATCCATAAATTTCCTATTTTATAATAAATTCTATCGGAATTTTTACCCAACTTAAAGATTTTTTACCATCTATAATTAAAGGTTCAAACTTCCATTTTAATACAGCCTCCATAGCTGAATTATCAAGTAGAGTATATCCCGATGAAGATAAAATCAAAGCATTTTTTACAGATCCGTCTTTGTCTATAAGAACTTTTAACAAAACCACGCCCTCTTGATTAAGAGTTATTGATCTTTTGGGGTATATAGGGGGGGATCTTGTTCCTTTATATCGTGCATTTTCTATTACAGGAATTTCTGTTGGAATAATGTCATCGCTGTGATCTTGTGCTAATGTTTGACTGGTAGTTTCTACTGTAGTAGAAACTACATTTTCCGGAGATTTGACTTTGTTCTTAGGGGTGTTAATTTTTTGTAGTTTTGGTTTTGCATGAATAGTTTTAATATTTTTTTGTTCTGGTAGCTTACTTATGTTTAAATGTATTCTGGATGAATGAGTGGAAATGACATTATTTTCCATATAAATATGACTTGGTTCTTTATTAATAATAAATACAGCTAACATCATATGGATAAAAACAGACGTCATTGCGGCAGTATATATTCTACTAAGATTTCTTTTATTGCAGGCTGGATTAGTTACTATCATGCTGGTACTTAATATTTTCTTCTGCTTTATATTTATTTAGGATAATAAACTATATCAGTATTTTAAAAAATAACAATTAATAATGATTATCATCAGCAGCTCCTGTAAAAATCTTTTGATGTTTTTCATACATTTTCAGGCGAACCTTTTGGTTTCTGCCGCTGAGGAGGATAGATTTGTTTGAATATGTTTAAGAATCAGGGTCTGGATACCAAAGCAATATATCTTTTGATGTTTTATGGTGGTGGGATAGGGAGTAGTTTTTTATGTATGATCACGTCAAAGAGCGCCTGCCAGGAGGGTATGATGCATAGCTCAAAGATTCCTGAAATTTTTTGCCATAGTCTTCGTTTTGTATTTACACAAGATGCAAGTTCCGCCTGGAAGCGCTTGCATGCCATCTGCTGTATCTGATCAATCATGAAAGACAAAAACATCAGATTGGCAAAGACCGTGGAGAGATGTTGTTTTCCATGGCCGAAATTATGCTCGAATTGATAGCTGTCAATGTCAATGCTAATTTACATTCCCCCTAGTGTGCTAATTTAAATCCCCCCTAAGGCATAAGAACTCCATTATATTTTAGTCATGTTTGTTACATTGAAAAGGTTGTTGTATTTTCTACTTTGGTTTCTTTGCACTCCAGATAGTTGACCAACAGATCAGGATGAGAATCATTCAGAGGAACCTGATGTAACCATCTATATTCCCGTGTAATAAGTTTTTTGCCACTTCCTTCTTGTGCACTCAGACAAGACACCTCATCATGGTGCCTTACCCAATCAAATAAGGCGGCATGATCCCCTGGCTTTACTCTCAGAATAAAGCGCATATGCAAGGACTAGAGATGACGAATATGTGGTGCATTACTGGCGAGTCCATCTACAACGATCAGTTTAAGCTGCGGGTGGTCCTTGCGAATACGAGAGAGCATGCGTTTGGATGCATTCCTCTCGCATTCATTTTTCTTTGTACCATCTTGCTTTAACATCGGTTCTGGTGCAAAGGGAAGCACGGTTGGCTGATCCGGATGTACCAATACTCCACCCAGCATTTGATGGTAATACATCTTCTTCCCATCCTTGTGAGTCTTGACACAGCAAT